>CAYLJL010000001.1:0-1203 GCA_964384005.1 uncultured Lachnospiraceae bacterium
ATATAGACATAGCTGGTTGTTATGTACTATATCCTAAATATTATTGTAGTAGGAGAGTGAAAAAAATGAGTAAATTAACAAATACAGAACTTGTTGAATTTGCGAGAAGCAAAATAGGCACTCCTTATGTTTACAGCTGTAAGCAGATAAGAGGTAAAGAGGTTGAGCTGACTTTGTCTCAGTATAAGCTGTTGAAAGCCACGTATGGAACCGGCTGTGTATGGGAAAGCGATATAAATAAAGTCGGTAAAATCTGCTGTGACTGCTCTGGATTAATTTCTTGGTACACAGGAAAAATTTACGGTTCCTCACAATATAAAAGCAACGCGGCGGAGGTACATACTATTGACACGATTAAAAACGCGCCTGTTGGGGTGGCTGTCTGGCTGAAAGGGCATATTGGTATTTATTCGGGAATGAAAAATGGTGTGCCTTATTATATCGCTGAGGACGGTTCGGCTTACGGGTGCAGAGAGGTTCCTTTGAGTAAAAATAAATTTACTCACTGGTTTAAAATTTCTGATATTTGCTATGAAGATGAGAACGAAGAGGGGGATAATGAAATGGTTGAAAAGACTAAAATTAATGTGAACGGTAAGGAATATGAGGTTAATAGGATTTTGAAGGACGGTAAGAATTTTATTTGTTTGGCTGATATGAAACAGGCGGGGTTTGACGTCGGGTACAATGAAAGGACGAAGGTTCCGTCTTTTGGTGTTGCTGCCTATAAAGATGTTATGTCTGTTGGCGGGGTTGATAAGGAAGTCAGTAAGATTATGAAAAACGGCGAGAATTTTTTGAGGTTGAGGGATTTGGAAAATGTTCTGAATATTGTTTATGACAGCTCTGTTAAAAAGGTTAGTGTTTATAAGAAATGATTTATATTCTTTTATAAGTATGATATGGGAGTTGATAATAAGGATTATTGAGAAAGAAAAATAACAAAACCCAAAGCTTATAGTTCTGTCTATATGTGCTTTTGGTTTTGGTATTAAGTAAATGATTTTTAATTGCGTTGTTTCTTCTTAAATAATTATAATATACAAACAATATACAAAAATCTGAAAAATAGCTTAAATTAAAATGTTTTTTTGAGTATAATTTTAAATGTCATTAAATCCGAAAATGACACTATAATAAACAAGTGCGAATCCTGTAATAAAAACCTTGAAAATAAATCAGAAAAATCAAGAAAACCTTTTA
>CAYLJL010000001.1:1213-10381 GCA_964384005.1 uncultured Lachnospiraceae bacterium
TTTTTGCGTAAATGAGAATATAGTTGAGAATATAGTTTCATACATATTCAGAATTATGTCATTGGTTACATTTATCGGAGGGACGTTTTTATGTATCAGGATACACGATTTTATAACAATGACTTACTATTGTTTAGGGGTATTTATTACAGGTATGATTTTTATGGCGATATCTGAAGCGCTTTCGCTTCTTCAAAAAATCGCTGATAAAGAATAATTTTATTTTTATAAATTTAAGAGTTGTTTATCAAAAAAACAGCTCTCTTTTCATATTTACACCATCTTTTTCATATAATTTAAGGAAACGTCAAAAAGACAGGCAAAAACAGCAAAGTTTTAAATCCTAACTGGAGGTGCGGATATGGAAAATTTAAAACAGGAAGTATTAAAAGGTTTTGAAATAACTCCGAAATCCATTATAAAATCAAAACATTCTTATATATTGAAGACAAGCGGGAAATCAAAAGTAATACAAAAAACACAGGCTTCCGAAAAGGCACTTATGTGCGCTGACAAATTAAAGAAAGAACTGGAAAAAAACGGGTATCCCGTTTATGATAAATTTTATCAGTCCAGTCAAAATCTGCCTTATTTTGTACTTGACGGGGAAAAATACATAATGACCGATTATAAAGACTTTTCCGACTCGAATTTTTCCGACGGAAACGATGTAAAAAAAATAATTCAGACAACTGCGCTTTTTCACAGAATTTCAAAAACAATAAATATTGAAACCGAGATACAAACAAATATTCTTGATATTTACGACAAACAGTTTACAAGCTTTAAAAATATCAAAAAAAATATTTCCTCAAAAGGAAGTTTTTCCGAGTTTGACGTAATATTTATAAAAAATTACGATTATTTTTTGAAAAAAGCCGCAAACGCTATGTCTTTATTAAAAGAACTTTTAAAAAAGCCCGAATGCTCAAGAAATTTTGAGCTTCTGTGCCACAATAACATAAAAGAGGAAACCGCCGTAAAATATAACGGCACAATGAGCCTTATATCCTTTGAAAACGTGTCGAAGGGACTTTTTATATCCGATTTTTCCGATATAATAAACCGTTATGTAAGAAAACACACGCCGCCGGCTCTGAATTTTGAAAATATTCTGGAGACATATTTTAAAATAAATCCTCTTTCCGATACGGAAGTGAAAATTTTGCAGGCTATACTTAAATTTCCTGCCAAATACATAAAAATCTGCTGTGATTTCTACTCTAAAGGTATGCCTTTTGTCCCTAACTCAATAATCAATCATTTGAAATGTATAATATCACAAAAAAATATTTATGAAAACTATACAAAATATATTTAATTTTAAGGAAATTTATTTATGGTAAAAATTTTTTGGCAATTTTTTTATAATACCACTTGTTTTTTTTAGTTTTTTTTGATAAAATTATATTAATAGCTAATTAAAGCAAACGCTGATTATTATAATAAACGCTGATTAATCGGATTTTAGGGGTATTTTTTTTAATATCGGCGTTAATTGGTTTCTTTGATTGTAATCAACGTTTTCTTACGCTGATTTTTTCGATAGATAATGTATAAAATCCCGACGCGCTTTTTCGCGTACGGGGAAAACAAGGAGGTATATAACTTAAATGAGTGCTTCAAAACTTAACAGAATGCTCCTTCCGAACGAAGTTGAGGCTATTTTAAAAGCTAACGATGTGGAGGTTATAATTCCAAATTCAAAAGCGGAGCTTTTTGAACTTGCGCTGGGAGGAAAAGAAAATAATACATGGGATGTTTCCTATAATGTAAACGGGGAAATAATAAGAGAAGCTTATGTGGTAAGGTGTAAAAACGGTATCGTCGCTAATTTTGACGACCTTTCAATGCGCCGCCGCGACCCTAACAGTATGGTAATCGCCGACGACCTTCCCACAGACAAACCTACATATGAGGAACGGTTCGGGGAACCTTTCGACGAAACAAGAATGGAAACTCTCAAATGGCTTAAAGAACAGAAAAAGCTTATTGTCCTTCCTTTCTATTCAGGAAACGAGGATATAGATATAGGATATGCTTCCGTTGCCATTATTCCCGCGAACGCGGCATTTTTCGCCGCAGCTCTGGCGGATTTGCAGGGATTTGTTCCCGCTGATTCGCTTCCTAACAGATTCAGACCTAAAGCTATTATTTACGTGGCGCCGCCTTTCAGACATACAAAATTCGACGGAAAACAAGTTGTCGTTCATAAAAGAGGATTTGACCTTCACGAAGTATTTTCATATAATCTTTATCCCGGTCCGAGCGCTAAAAAGGGCGTGTACAGTATTCTCCTTGATATAGGAGAACAGGAAAACTGGACGACTCTCCACGCTTCTACCGTAAAAATAGTTACTCCTTACGACCTCGCTCTTACAATTATGCACGAGGGCGCTTCAGGCGGCGGAAAGAGTGAAATGACTGAGCAGTTCCACAGACAGCCCGACGGCCGGCTGCTTCTCGGAAAAAATATATTTACTGAGGCCGAAACTCTTATAAATATAACAGATACTTCGGAACTTTTCCCTGTAACGGACGATATGGCTCTCGCTCATCCGTCCCTTCAGAACAGCAGCAACAAGCTTGTTGTCGCTGACGCTGAGTACGGCTGGTTCCTGCGTGTCGACCATATAAAAGAATACGGTACCGACCCTGACCTTGAAAAGGCTTGCTTAACTCCGGAAGAACCTCTTATTTTCCTTAATATGGACGCTGTTCCCGATTCTACCTGCCTTATATGGGAGCATATTGAGGACGCTCCGGGAAAACCCTGCCCGAATCCTCGTGTAATAATTCCGAGAAAACTTAAGAAAAATATTGTGGAAGGTATTGTTGAGGTTGATATCCGTTCTTTTGGTGTTCGTACTCCGCCCACAACTAAAGAAAATCCGAATTACGGAATTATAGGTATGTTCCATGTACTTCCGCCCGCTCTCGCGTGGCTCTGGAGACTTATAGCTCCGAGAGGGTTCGCTAATCCAAGTATAATTGATAACACAAAAGGTATGAAAAGCGAAGGCGTTGGCTCTTACTGGCCTTTTGCTACAGGTAAAAGAGTTGACCAGGCTAATCTCCTTCTGCGCCAAATTAAAAAATCTCTTTCAACCCGTTATATTCTTATACCAAATCAATATATAGGCGCCTATAAAGTTGGTTTTGCCGGAGAATGGGCTACAAGAGAATATCTTTCAAGACGAGGAGCGGTACAATTCAGAAAAGAATCCCTTACTCCTTCACGCTGTCCTCTTTTAGGATATGCTTTAAACTCTGTAAAACTCGACGGAAATGTTATTCCTAAAGGATTTTTACAGGTTAATTATCAGACGGAGGTCGGAAACGAAGCTTATGACGAGGGCGCTAAAATTCTTACGGACTTCTTTAAAGAACAGCTTGAGCCGTTCAATGTTAAAGAACTGGATTCCCTTGGAAGACAAATTATTGACGCTTGTATGAGAGACGCTTCAGTTGAGGATTACTTTAACTTTATACCTAAACTCTAATATCGCTTCATAATTTTTCCTTTTTATATATATAATGGCAGATAAAGGCGTATCGGTTGATACGCCTTTATTTCAGTGTGTTTATAAACATACGTCGGATATTATACTCAATCAACTTGAAAATGAGCAAAAAGAGGCGGGTTAAAAATTATTTTTGCAGGGCGGAGGAAGGAGAGCGCAGCCGAAAGCCCGCGCTGACTGACTAAACATAAGCAAAAAAGATTTCTGACCGCCGAACTTGTTTATTTTTAAGTTGATTGACTATATATTTTCCCAAAAGATTTTTGTATTTTTTATACGATGCAAATTTACTAAAATCTTCGGAAAATTGTCCTATAAATATTTTATCTATTTGGTTAATTTGTTGAAAAATTCAATTTCACTTGCGTTTATTAAAAAAAAATAGTATTATTAACATAGAGGGATTTTTTTATAAAGACGAATAACCTTTACAGATGTTTTTATATTAATCTTATTCACAAAACAGGAAATAAAAAATTATTTTTTATTCTAAGAAGGGGGAATTATATTATGCTTAAAATATTATTTGTATCCTCGGAAGTTTCACCCTATGCGAAAAGCGGGGGGCTTGGCGATGTAGCCGGCTCTTTGCCGAAAGCGCTTAAAAATAACGGCGTTGACGTAAGAGTCGTTTTCCCGAAATATAAAACAATCAAAGATGAGTATACAAAATCGGCGGAGTTTGTCGGTTCATATAAAATAAAGCTTGAATGGCGCGAGCAAAGCGCTTCTGTATATAAATTACAGTCGGAGGTTCCGACTTATGTTATAGAAAATGATTATTATTTTTCAAATCGTGACGGTTATTATGGCTACAATGATGACGGAGAGCGTTTTGCCTTTTTCTGTAAGGCGGCGCTTGACCTTCTTAATATAATTGATTTTGTTCCCGACGTTATTCACTGCAACGACTGGCAGACAGGCCCTGTGTGCGTATACGCCAAGGATTATTACAGCCGTTATCTGCCTTTATCCAATATTAAAACGCTTTTTACAATCCACAATATTCAGTATCAGGGAATCTGCGGAAGGAATATACTTGGAATAATGGGTCTTAACGATGGGTATTTTACCTCCGACAAGCTGGAGTTTAACGGAATGGTCAGCTTTATGAAGGCGGGAATAGTATATGCCGACAGAGTGAGTACCGTAAGTCATACATATTCTCATGAGATACAGACGGGATATTACGGTTATGGACTTGACGGACTTTTAAGAGCGAGAAAAAACGACCTTTCAGGTATTGTGAACGGTGTGGATTATTCACAGACCGACCCCGCTACAAGTAAATTGATTTACAAAAACTTTGACGTAAACGATATATCCGGCAAGAAGGAAAATAAAAAGAAATTACAGGAGGAACTTGGTCTTCCTGTTAAAGACGTTCCCGTAATAAGCTTAATATCAAGGCTTGTTGACCAGAAGGGAATAAACCTTGTAATTGACGCTATAGGAGAGATTCTTTCAAAGGACGTTCAGCTTATTATATTGGGTACGGGGGACGGAAGATATGAGTATATTTTAAAGGAATTCGCTTATCGTCACCCTGACAAAATCAGCGCCAATATAATGTTTGACAATACTTTGGCCCAGAAAATATACGCGTCATCGGATATTTTCCTGATGCCTTCTCTTTTTGAGCCATGCGGTCTTGGACAACTTTTTGCCATGAGTTACGGAACCGTTCCTGTCGTAAGAACAACAGGCGGTCTTGTAGACACCGTTTCGGAGTACAATTATGATACAAAAGAAGGAAACGGATTTACTTTCCACGACTATATAGCAAGCGGAATGATGTGGGCTCTTAACAATGCTATACACGCTTATTATACCGATGATTGGAATAATATTGTTAAAAATGCCTTAAACACGAAATTCAGCTGGGACAATTCGGCGAAGGAATATATTAAACTTTATGAAAAAATTATTGAAAAATAAGTGTAAAGTAATTACGGGCGGGTTTTCCTCCGCCCGTAAATTATTTTCGGAACTTTTTTTTATCGTGAAAAGACTGGGTCCGCGAAAATAAATTTTTATAAAATCTTCAATCTTAGACTTAGGGATTTTTTGTACTTTTGCTGACAAAAGTACAAAAATTACCGGAGCGCTGATGTTTCCTCCGTACCCCCCGCAGTTTTTTCTACAGTCAGGTTAATAATATTTTTTCGGTTTTATCTTCATCGGAGAATAAAATTGATTTCCTTGTTCTTACCCTTTTTTACAGGTCATATATTATAGTAAACAATAAAATTATTTTTATCGCGCTTCGCGCGGTGTTTCCATAATTATAGTCAATCAACCTGAAAATGAGAAAAAGGAGACGGGATGAAAATTATTTTTGCGGGGCGAAGGAAGGAAAGCATAGCCGAAAGCCTGTGCTGACCGACTAAACATAGGCAAAAAGGATTTTCAGCCGGCGAACTTGTTCATTTTTTAAGTCGATTGACTGTATAAGAACAAAAAAGGGGATTGTTTTTGTGACTTGCGAGACAAAAAATATATTCAAAACCGCCGCTGTCTATACGGGTACCGTTCTGGGCGCGGGGTTTGCCTCGGGAAAAGAACTTATGAGTTTTTTTGTGTGTCATGGCGTTTCCGGTATATTCGGTATGCTCCTTTCAGGAGTTTTCTTTTCTTTGATAGGCTTCAGCGTCCTGAAAATTGTCTATGAGCGGAAAATAACAAATTATCATGATTTTTCTGTGTATATTTTCGGTAAAAAGCTTGGAATTTTATCCGAATGGCTTGTATGCGCTTTTCTTCTTGTGCTTTTTTCCGCTATGATTTCCGCGGGAGGAGAAATGGGTCATACCGTTTTTAAAATAAGCCGTTTGAAAGGTGAGATTATACTGAGCCTTTTATGTTTCGCGACTTTTTTGTTTCAGCTTGACGGATTTGTTGATATAAACGCTTTTCTCGCGCCTGTACTTGTGATAGGAGGCATATTCACGGGAATATACATTTACATATATCCTCCCGCGGAGGAAACTTTTAAAAGCGCTTTATCCGTTTTATATACAAAAAATTTCGTGACGTCATCGTTAATTTACGTGTCCTATAATATAATAACCGCCATAACTGTTCTTGTTTCATTAAACAGCCTTGTTTCCTCAAAAAAAGTATCAATATTCGGCGGTATATTCGGCGGTGTGTGCGTATGTCTTCTGGGAATTTCCATGTCTTTGCCTCTTTTCGCCCGCCACAGCGGAATACATTCGGCGCAGATGCCCATTTTAAACATTGTCCTTGACTATGACGTGTTAAAGTACATATATGTAATAATATTACTTTCCGCTATTTTTACTACCGCGCTGGCAAACGGTTTTTCCCTTATCCAGAATTTCGGAAACAGGAGGGGCGGAAAGATTTTTATAAAAATATTCTTGACTGTCTGGGGAATCGCTGCCGCGCAAATCGGTTTTTCCACATTTATAGAAAAGGTATATCCGTTTTTTGGCATAATCGGACTGTTTGAGGGAATTATGATTATACGGGCGGCAATGTTTAAAAGAAATTAGGATTTTTGGACTTTTCTCTATTCATTCCGGAATTGCCATAATTACTTTCCAAAGAGAATTAGTATCAGAAGGTGATTTTTTTGATTTCCATAAATATATCTGTGAGAAACCTTGTGGAGTTTGTTTTCAGAAAAGGGGATATAAATTCACGCTTCAGAAGCGCCAGACGAGCGGCCGAGGGTACAAAAATCCACTCAAGGCTGCAAAAAAAGCATAAACGTATCGCCGCGCTTAAAGGTATTACCTATGACAGCGAGGTTATTGTAAAAGCCGCGGGGGAATATAAAGGGTTTGCCTTTGATATAGACGGACGAATAGACGGGGTCGCCTGTGAATCTGACAGCGACGGAACAAATAAAACTCTCCATATAGAGGAAATAAAGTCAACCTCCGATATAGAGGAAATCTCAATGAACCCTGACCACTGGCATTTCGCTCAGGCTAAATGCTATGGATATATGTACGCTCTCGAGGAGGGCTTTTCACATATAAGAATACATCTGACTTACTGCCAGCTTGAGACGTATGAGGAAAAAACATTTGATATGGAATTTGAGTTTAATGAACTTAAACAATTCTTTTTTGATGTTCTGGAAA
The DNA here is from genome assembly GCA_964384005.1 of uncultured Lachnospiraceae bacterium. Lineage (GTDB taxonomy): Bacteria > Bacillota > Clostridia > Lachnospirales > CAG-274 > MGBC114079. The sequence continues at coordinate 8,853 of CAYLJL010000001.1, forward strand.
AATATTATAAATGGCAGGAACTCTATTCGGCAAATATAATAAAACGAAATGAAACTCTGAAAAAATTGACTTTTCCTTTTCCGGACTTCAGAAAAGGGCAGCGGGATTTCGCCGCCGCCGTTTATAAAACTCTTTTCTCAGGCAAAAAACTGTTCGCTCAAGCCCCTACGGGAACAGGTAAAACTGTGTCGACAATATTTCCCGCTCTTAAATTTATAGGAAAAGAAAATCCGGACGACGTGAAAATATTTTACACAACGGCAAAAACAATTACAAGACAGAACGCTTGTGATATAATAAAAAAAATGCGTGAAAACGGTTTGTTTATAAAGTGCGTGTGTCTGACGGCAAAAGAAAAAATATGTCTTTGTCAGGAAAAAAGCTGTGTCCCTGAAAAATGTCTGTACGCTAAAGGTCATTTTGACAGGGTGAACGACGCTCTTTTTAAGCTAATCAAAGACGAGGAGCTGATTACAAGAGACGTTTTAGTCAGATACGCTGAGGATTTTATTGTGTGTCCCTTTGAACTCGCTCTTGACGCCACCATCTTTTCGGACTTTATAATATGTGACTATAATAATGTTTTTGACCCGAAAATACAGCTTAAACGATTTTTTGCCGAGGGGAAAAAAGGAAAATATATAGTTCTGGCGGATGAGGCCCATAATCTCTCGGACAGGGCGAGAGAAATGTTTTCGGCGGAAATATCAAAAACAGAGGTTACCGCCGTAATGAAAGAAATAAAAGACAAAAAGTCACCCATTTATAAATCCCTTTCAAAGCTTAACCGCCATATCAACGCTGTTAAAAATACAGTGGGTGGGGAAAAAGCCATTATATCCCCCGAATATCCGGAGAACTTTATTTTTATATTATCGGAACTTCAGTCAAGATGCGACAAGTGGCTTTCAAAAAACGAAAATGAGAAATGCCACGAAAAAGTGCTGAACTTATATTTTAAGGTTCTCGATTTTATACGGATTTCAGATTTTTTTTCTACAGATTATACTACTCTCTCTTTTTACGACGGCGGGGATTTTAAAATAAAGCTTATGTGCATAAACCCTTCAAGGCTTCTTGAGGAGCAGGAGGAAAAATTTATAAGTACCGTTTTCTTTTCGGCTACCCTTACCCCTTTAAAATATTTTATAAACATATTGGGAGGAAAAAACTCTGACAACAGTATTTCCATAAATTCCCCTTTTAAAAAGGAAAATTTAAGCGTTATAGTGGATACGACTGTTTCAACAAAGTATAAAGACCGTGACGAAAGCATACCTCGTGTCTGTGAAAAGATTTCCGCCGCTTTGGAAAAAAAAGTCGGAAATCATTTTGTGTTTTTTCCTTCTTATGAATATATGGAAAAGGTTGGAAAAATTTTTATTGAGAATTTTACCAAAAATAAAGACATAGATATACGCGTTCAGCCAAGAAATCTGACTGAGGAGGAAAAAGAGGATTTTCTGAAATATTTTACAGAAACTCCAAAAAGAACTTTCGCCGCTTTTGCTGTAATGGGCGGAATATTT
>CAYLJL010000001.1:10391-25535 GCA_964384005.1 uncultured Lachnospiraceae bacterium
CAGGCTATGCGGGGCGGTTATAGTAGGGGTCGGACTTCCGCTGATTACAACGGAAAGAAACATTATAAAAGAATACTATAACAAAAAGAATATGAACGGATTTGACTATGCCTATACTTATCCCGGGTTTAACAAAGTTATGCAGGCCGCCGGGAGGGTAATACGCACCGAAACGGACACGGGTTATGTCATGCTTCTGGACAGCCGTTTCGGAGAACGCAAATACAGCGAGATGTTTCCGCCTTGGTGGAGGTAGGAGAGTTTTTATATTTGCTTATTCTTTCACTGATTTCGCTGATTCCACAGACTTTGCCGAAAAACAGTTTGTCCAAAATATTTTCCCGCGTTGCCGTCAGTCAGCGCTCTCTTTCCGCCGCCTTGAAAAAATAATTTTTATCCCGCCTCCTTCTGCTCATTTTCAGGTTGATTGACTATAACACTTATACACAAAAAAGTCCGATAAAAGTTTTCTGCTACTTTTTAAAAAAATTAGCAAAAAAGGTATTGACAAAAAAATATTTATATTATATAATTAATCACATAGTGAACAAGGGCGTTTCAATGACTTAGCAGCATTGGGGCGCTTTTGTTGTTTTTAGCAAAAATAATAAAAAATAACAAAATATTGTAATCAGGAAGGAGATTTTTAAAATGGCAAAATACAGTAAAGAGGATATCTTGAGAATTATTAAAGAGGAAGATATAAAATTTGTGCGACTTCAGTTTACAGACGTTCTGGGAACCCTTAAAAATGTTGCCGTTACCGTTTCACAGCTCCCTAAAATTTTAGATGAGGGTATGATGTTCGACGGTTCGTCAATTCAGGGTTTCGCCAGAATTGAGGAGTCCGATATGTACTTAAAACCGGACCTTGATACTTTCGTAACACTCCCATGGCGGCCTCAGCACAGCAAGGTCGCAAGATTTATCTGCGATATTTATACTCCGTCAGGAGAACCTTTTGAGGGTGACCCGAGATACATACTTAAAAAGACCCTTAAAGAGGCAGAGGATATGGGATATCAGTTTAACGTCGGCAATGAGTGCGAGTTCTTCTTATTCCAGACCGACGAGAACGGCGTTCCTACCACTATCACAAACGACGAGGCGGGATATTTTGACCTTGACCCTATTGACAGCGGCGAGGACGTCAGACGTGAGATTTGTCTTACTCTCGCGGAGATGGGCTATGAGGTTGAGGCTTCTCATCATGAGGTTGCTGCCGGACAGCACGAAATTGACTTTAAATATGACGGCGCTTTAGCTACTGCCGACAACGTTATGACATTTAAGCTTGTGGTTAAAACCATAGCTAAAAAATACGGTCTTCACGCTACTTTTATGCCTAAGCCTATTTTTGGTATCAACGGTTCCGGTATGCACACTAATATGTCTTTGTTTAAAGACGGCAAAAACGCTTTCTTTGACGAAAACGACCCCTTGCAGCTCAGCAAAACAGCTTACAGCTATATAGCCGGAGTTCTTGAACACGTCGCGGGTATTACCGCGGTTACAAATCCCCTTGTAAACTCCTATAAGCGTCTTGTTCCCGGATACGAGGCTCCCTGCTATATCGCATGGAGCGCTTCAAACCGTTCCGATATTATAAGAATCCCCGCGTCAAGAGGAGCCGGTACAAGAGTCGAACTCAGAAGCCCCGACCCGTCAACAAATCCTTACCTTTGTCTCGCTCTCTGCTTAGCCGCGGGCCTTGACGGTATTAAGAAAAACTTAGACGCCCCTGAAAGCGTAGACGACAATATGTTCCAGATGACACAGAAGGAAAGAGATGAAAGAGGAATTAAAAACCTGCCTTCTAATCTCAGAGACGCTCTTCTGGTTATGGAAAAGGACGGTCTTGCCAAAGCTACTCTGGGAGAACACGTTTATGACGCTTATATGAGCTGTAAAAAGGCCGAATGGAACAGCTTCAGGACTTATGTAAGTCAATGGGAAATCGACGAATATATTTATCGGTATTAATTTTAAAAACGCTGATTAATTCTATGGCAATCCGCGGAGTTTTTAGCGCGGCGCTTTCTCCGAGAGTGTCCGGGGGCTTTGTTTTAACGGCTTTCGGACACTCTTTTTATTGAACAGGTCTGTTTATGGCAAAACTATATAATCTGATGAAGGGACTGTTTTATGAGAAATTATAATATTTTAGCCGCTTTTTCAAACGAAAAGGTTTTGCGCATAGTCGAAAAAATGCTTGCCGGCGAAAATATGCGGCTCTCTTATTCCTGCGGCAGCGCCTCGGAACTTAAAAAAAATATTAATTATTATCAAAGCGGAATTATTATATGCGGATATAATCTTAAAGACAGTTCTATCGTTCAGTTTATTGACGATATCCCCGAAGAATTCAGCGTTGTCTTAATCGGCAATAAGGCGCAGGCGGAAATGTGCGGTAATGAAAGGGTTTTTAAGCTTATAGTTCCTCTTAAAAAAGATGATTTGATATGTTCTGTTTATATGCTTTTTAATATGCAGGAAGGGCGGGCCTGTTCCCGCGGCGTGTCTTTGAGAACATCAGAGGAGGACGCTGTAATTCAGAGGGCAAAAGAAATTCTTATCGACAGGTATAACCTGACTGAAAAAGAGGCGCACAGATATTTACAGAAAAAAAGTATGGCTACAGGCAGAAAAATCGCTGACGTGGCGAAAATTATTTTTGACAATAATTAACGAACCGTCGGATTTGACTTTAAAAGTTAAATCTGACGGTTTTTTCTTTCAATTCCAAAAAGTTTTTTTACAATATTATTATTTTTTTAAAATTAATTTGTTATTATCAAAATAAAATGGTATAATGGTTGTATTAAAATATTTTTGTATTCACGGAGGTGAGTTCTTATAAAATAAATTTTTGGCAAAAGGTCGATTTCAGCCGGCAGGTAAACGGCAGAGGTCTTTTACATATTTATTTTGTTTTTTTTATTTTAATTTTTACGGTTGGAGGTTCAGTATGAAGAAAAGTTTTTTTATTAAATCCATTTTTAATAAACTTATTTGTTTTGTTTTAGTGTGCGCTTTGTTTCCGACAGGGAATATCAGTGTATTCGCTCTCACCGATACAAAAGTTTTTACTGACCCGGTGGAAAATATTTATGTCGGAAGAAATGAAGGCACGGATTTTATTGAGAATTTAAGTTTTGACGACGTGGGCGCCGGTCACTGGGCTAAAGAGGCGGTTACACGTTCGGGGGCTTATGACATGGTTAAAGGCTACAACGGAAACTTTGAGCCGAACGGCACGGTTTCAAATCAAGAGGCTCTGGCTTTTGTCCTCCGTGTTATGGGTATGGAAAACGCCGCCCAGACAAGAGCGGCGGAACTTAAAGAAATTACTCCTCAATATAATTCGGTTGTCCCTACATGGGCGAACGGGTATTTAAGTCTCGCTCAGGAAAACGGACTTATTTCCGAACTGGAATATCTTGATACTTTAGTTGAGGACCAGTCGACTCTTGACCCGCGGACTTCTTTTTTTAAGGCGGCCCCCGCTACGAGAGAACGTGTCGCCGACTGGATTGTCAAGGGTATAAGCGTGTCGGCTCCTGACGCTTTAAGCGTTACGGGAACTTCTCAGCAAAGTATGTATAAGTTCTCGGACTGGGATTCTGTTGACGTGGCTTATGCCCAGTCTCTGGAGCTTTTGTGCGCCAACGGTATTTTAAACGGCACTAACGGAAAAATTAACCCGAAAGGCAGTCTTACAAGGGCCGAAATGGCGCAGATTTTATCTTCTCTTGACACGATTTATTTTCAGTCCGCAAATCTGGAAAGAAAAACCGGAACAGTCGGGGGTATTCAGGACGCTCAGTATTCTCAGACAGGCGCGGCAAGCCTTTGGAGAAATATTTACATAAGAAATATGGACGGAAAAATTGACGTGCTTCAATTCCAGCTTAAAGACAGCGGCTCCCCTCAGGATAATGTTGCCGATACGGTGGTTTACTCCAACGGCGAAGTATTAAGTCTCGCTAACCTGCTTGAGGGCGACAGGATTGAGTATATAGTTGAGAAGGCTCAGAATACAAGCGCCAACTCCTCAATTACAACGGCGGATTTGACAACAAATCCCATTGAGGACGAAAGCGCCGGAACCGCCAACAATACTTCCACAGAAAGGCCAAGGGTTATTTTTGTTAAGGTGACGGGAGGACTTGAAAGAAAAGAAGTTCGGGGAAAACTTATGCAGATGGACTATGAAAACGGACAGATTCATATTCTTGACAGTCTTGGCAAAAGATTTTCTTATCCTATTGTAAACGGACTTTACGGCACTAATGACGACGGGGAAAATTATATCGTTATGGGTGTGAAAAGATATATTGATAAAAATCTCCCGTACGGAAGTTATGTCAAGCTTGGACTTGTGAACGATACCGTCGACGATATTCAGTATGTGGGGGATATGAATCTCAAAAACGAGATAAGAGGTATTGTTGTCGAAAATAATACGGCGTATGGATATCTTACCGTTATTGACAACGACGGGAACGAGGTTACAAAAAATTATTATCCCGACCAGATAGAAGTTGAAAAACAGGAATATTATGACCTTGACGACGAAACGGGTTATTTAGACCAGGTATTCCCGACAGGTTCTTACGACCCGAGAGATACGTCAATCTCTAATATTGAGGCGGGCGATATCGTATTTATAAGAACTTATGACGAAGACCCAGAAACTATTGAGAGTATAAGCGCCTCTACCAACTACATAATGAAGTACGGCAAGGTGAACAGCTATGTAAACGACGGAACGGGCCTGAATCAGCTTATGATTCAATATGAAAACGGTCAGACCTCCTGGTTTGACGTTGCTGACGATATATTCACCTCCAAAGCCGGAAAGCCTATCGAGCAAAGCGAGATTCAGGCGGGCGACTGGGTTAAGATACTTGTTAATCAAGCGATTATTTCCCCGGGTTACATTATGGAATCCGTTAAGGAAATTACTGTCGAGGGAACGGGTCACGAAATTAATACTATAATAAAAGGTCAGCTGGGCGCTATAAATAATATTCAGAATAAAATATCAATTCAGGATTCTTATACTCTTACCAAAAACGGCTGGTCGGACTATATGAACGTAAGGGATATAAGCATTGCCAACAATGATATTGAGTATTATTATGAGGGCAGGCAAATCAGTCTTGATTATGCTATGAAATTTCTGAAACACGCCGACAACGACGTTTATATAGCTATGGAGAACAATTACAGCGGTGAAAAAGTCGCTATGGTTTCTTTCAGAACAAGCAGAGACGACGTTCTTGAGGCTGATACTGTCATTAATTCCGACGGCGTCGGAAACTTCAATATCTCCTCAAAAGACGGTACTATTTCTACCGACAGCGGTACCATAGTAAGACGTTACGGCAGACTCGTGACGGGGCAGAATATTATGATTCCCGATTATGCTACCGTTGTTTTAAACGGAAACAACAAAGCGGCTGTTGTGGATATTTACGACCAGCCCGATGTTTCGGGAGTTATTATCGGCCGCGGCAGAATTTTAAGCGTAGACGAGGGCAAAAGCTTCAGTCTTAAATCAACAGGTATACTTACGGGAACCAAATGGGTTTACTCTCCTGTTGAGCGTACTTTCCAGATAGACCATAATACTATGTATATAGACGAAAACGGTATATCTAATATGGATGCGTTCATTGAATATACCACAAGTTCGGCTGTGAGCAGGGTATATAACATTGTTTCCGACGGAACGAAAGCAACCCATGTTGTCGACTCGCCTTACGCGAAGGATTCAGTAAGAGGAGACGTTGTTTCCGTGGGAGCCTCCCAGGGCGAGGACGGCGAAAACTCCGGAAATGTCATTGTTATTAAAAACGCGACTTATCTTAAAAACAAGGCTTATAAATGGGACGATGTGAGCTATGAGGACTCAAGTGTTAATATCACTATTCCGGCAAACTCTATTATTGTCAAAAACAATAAGGTTGTGGGGGTTTCTGAAATTGAAAAGGGCGATAAGCTCAGAGTTCTGACTGACGAGCTTCCTAATAGCGTCAGAGGCGGCATGAACGTTACGGGATATATTATTCTTGTGGAAGGTTAAAATATAAGCGTGTCAACTCTGTTGACACGCTCAGGCTGTCAAAAAAGTTAATAAAAAAATATGAATTTTTTGAAGAATAAAAATTCAAAAAGCGCCGCGGACTTTAATCCGCAAGATGGGCTTTGCCCATCAGAGGAGAAAATTTGACTTTAGGAAATGACCTTGTTATTTCCGTAAAAGTCATAATTTTCATACAAAACAAAATCAAGCCGCCAGACAAAGTCTGGCACGCAGATTTTGAAAAGTGCGGGAAATGCTTGCCCCCGCGGGCTTATATCATTCACAGAATTTTTAGCGCGAAACAATATAAAGGTTTTCTGATATATCAGGTTTTATTAAAGCTTGCCTGTTCATTCTTTTATTGTTTTGCCATTGGTTGAACAGTTTAGTTTAAGAAAATGAAGGAAGGGATTATATGAATAAATTTAAGCCGGTTTTATTTGTCGGCGTTCTGGTGGGTATGATTTTTATTCTTGGCTGTCCTGTTTTCGCTGAACTTGGTGATTTCGGATTCTTCGGCGGTATTTCCTCCGGAAGAAAGCTTCCCAAAACAACGGAACTTGTACTTGAGAGTCAGGGCAGTAAAAAGAAAGATGATGAACTTGAGGCTGTCTACAAGGAAATAATGTTTTTATCGGGGGTTCCCAAAACTTTTGAGGGTCTGATGACCGTTGAGAACAAACAGAAAACCGACAGCACAAAAACCGCGGATACTTATGATGTGTCATATACCGTATCGTCTTCTGATACTACGGACGAGACGAACTCTATCAGCAGAAATTTAAAATATGAGGTCAGCTATCGTATAGAAGGCGACCAGACTATTAAAGATTACGAAGTTGACAGCTGGAGCGAGACAATGGTTATTGACGGCGTTTCTTATCAGCTTGACGCAAATCAGTCGGAATCGAATATTTCCGTTATTGAGTCTCATACTCCCGGCGTTACTTATTATAAGGGTGATATTTCCCACAGAGCCGTATATACTATTGAGGACTCAAGGGTCATCTGGGAACTTTCGGGAACTTTTTACGGGTATAACAGCGCGTGGTCCTCTACTGAAACTCACAGAATTGACGGAACGGTTACCACTGACGAATGGCAGATGCAATATCAGGTAAGACCAAGCGTTTCCGTTGGAAAAACCCTTCAGTATTCGGAAAATGAACCTACCGCTATAAGCTTTTCCGGAAATTACAGAGAAGTTATGCAGAACAGAAGCGGACTCAGCTATAATATTTATGCTATGCCTATGGCTAATACATATAACGTTCCTACTACGGGTACGGAGTCTATCGCTACTTTCAACACATTTGAACAGCTTATCGCCCCTAATCTGGGATTTTTAAAGGGACACTTCGCTGAGGCTGATATTAAAAAGCTTTTCGCTATGCAGATTCTTGACGGGGAACCTACTTTTTATCAGCCGAGCCAGTCCATTACAAGAGGGCAATTTGTCACGATGCTTGTAAAGGCGGCTAAACTGCCTGTTGAGGATACCTCTGCCAAGAAAAAAAGCAGTAAGAAAAACGAGGTTATAAACATTGTTTTCCCCGATGTGACCGAGGACAGGGAAGATTATAAATATATTATGGCCGCTTATAAGGCCGGACTTGCCGTAGGCCGTGACAATGGTTATTTTTACACTGACGCCCCTATTGAACGGCAGGAGGCTATTGTCATACTTTTAAGAATTCTGGGACTTGAGAACTTAGGCCTTGACCCGACCCCGATTACTTCTTTCACTGACGATATGTATGTGGCCGACTGGGCGAAAAAGGAAGTATATGCCGCCGCAAGAATCGGTATTATCGCCGGAGACTCGGACGGCAATTTCAGACCGAAAAGCTATGTCTCAAAAGCTGAAGCCGCCGCTTTTGTCAACAGACTTGTTGATTATATGCGCAGTGACCTTTTAACGGACTATACAGAACATATTGTAAATTACGCAAGCTGATATTTATGAGGAAACGCTGAGAGTCTATACAAAATCAGCGTTTCCACAGTTTTTTCTTTGAACCACACTGCAGCGGGGAAATAAAATAACCTGGTAATTAATTTTTTACAAAACCTGTATTTACACTATAGCAAAGCAATAAAAGAATGAAAAGGTAAATTTTAAATGAAGCCTGATATACCAAAGAATTATTTTATTGTTTTAAGCTGAAAACTTTTTGAATTGCTGTAGTATAAACGTGTTATTTTATTCTTTTGACTTAAAAACTTTGCGGATTGCTATAATTGTAATTGGAGGAATGGGTTTATATGAAAATGTATATGTGCGATTGTATTTTCGGACAGAAATTAAAAAAGGCGGTTATTTCTTTTATTTTGACGGCGTTGATTTTAACAGGTCTGCCGAGCGCTGTTTTCGCGGAGCGGGAATCCTCCCGGAATGAGGAGGAGTATATCTCTAAAGATGATGAGATTGACTTCGCGGGGGAATATCTTAAAGGCATAATGGCCCTTATAAGCGATTATTATGTTGAGGACGTTTCTTTGGACGACCTTGTAAAAGGCGCTATTTCCGGAATGGCTGATACTCTTGACCAGTACAGCGAGTTCCTTGATGAGGATGAACTTACGGAAATGCTTGACGATACTACCAACGAACACGTTGGTCTGGGTATTATATATTATGTGAACCAGGAAGAAGGATATCCTTTGATTACCAATGTTTACGAGGGAAGCCCTGCCGATACGGCGGGAATTATGAAAAATGATATCCTGATTTCCGTCGACGGCAAAGACCTTAAAGGAAAAGACGGCGACTATATTACGTCCCTTGTCTCCGATAAAAAGGAAAAAACCATTAAAGTTACCGTGAAACGTGACGGGGAGCCTATGGAGTTTTCTGTTAAAATAGACGAGTTTATAGTACCGACGGTTTTTGTGTCGGAAGTGGATGAACTTTTGCCGGGACTTGACAAAAATAAGGCGAATAAGGTAAGATATATCCAGATTTCTTCTTTTGCCGACAAAACAGGTCAGGAATTTAAAAAAGTTGTTGAGAAACTGAAAAAACAAAACGTAGAGGGAATTATCCTTGATTTGAGATTTAACGGCGGAGGAGTTACTCAGGCTGCTTATGAAATATGCGAGCTGCTCGTTAAAGAAGGCCCTTTTCTCAATGTTAAAAGAAAAGACGGCAAGTACAATGTCAATTCGGAGGACGACAACGTTCCTTTTGACAATATTGTTGTTCTTACAAACGAGGAAACAGCTTCCGCTTCTGAACTTGTCGCGGCAGTCCTTAAAGACAGCGGCGCTGTTGTTGTCGGCTCGAAAACGTATGGAAAGGGCGTAACTCAGGCGATTATAGAACTTCAGCAGATGGGCGCTCTTAAAATGACTGTCGAGGAATTTTTCCCTATGAGCGGAAGAAAAATAAACGGCGTTGGTATTGTACCCGATTATGAGGTTGAACAGATTAAAATGATTACGACCGATTCCGAGGACTATCATAAGGATGTTGAGGCCGCTCTCAGGGCTTTAGGATATGACATAGCGACAAATGAAAAGAAAAAAGCAGTTATTAAAGAGATTCAGAAAAAATATTCTATTAAGGAAACAGGCGATATTGATTATTCCACTATTTCAGCTATCAACAATGAGATTTTAAACAAGAATTACACTGACGACAACGTTTTTGAAAAGGCTGTCGAGATTGCTTTCGCGAAGCTTTAGAAGGGGCATAATCACAATGTTTTTTATTTTACTTATGAGGTGACTATAATGCAGACAAAGTATATTTTTGTTACGGGAGGGGTAGTTTCGGGTCTTGGCAAGGGGATTACCGCCGCTTCTTTGGGCCGTCTCCTGAAAGCGAGAGGTTATAAGGTAACAATTCAGAAGTTTGACCCATATATTAATATTGACCCCGGTACTATGAGCCCTTATCAGCACGGCGAGGTTTTTGTTACCGACGACGGCGGGGAAACGGACCTGGACCTTGGTCATTATGAAAGATTTATCGACGAAAGCCTGACCGTAAACAACAATATTACAACGGGCAAGATTTATTGGGCTGTACTTAACAAGGAACGCAAAGGGGAATATCTCGGCGCTACCGTTCAGGTGATTCCTCACATTACAAACGCTATTAAAGAGAGAGTTTTCCGCGCGGGAAAATCCACAGCCTCGGATATCGTGATTACGGAAATCGGCGGAACTGTCGGGGATATTGAAAGCGAGCCTTTTTTAGAGGCAATCAGGCAGGTTTCAAGCGACGTCGGAAAAAAGAACGTTTTATATGTTCACGTTACGTTAATTCCTTACCTGAGAAAATCCGGCGAAATGAAAACAAAGCCGACCCAGCACTCGGTAAAACAGCTTCTCGCTATCGGAATACAGCCGGATATAATCGTTTGCAGAACCGAGTATAAAATGAGTCAGGATATGAAGGATAAACTCGCCCTTTTCTGCAACGTTGACAAAAACTGCGTTATGGAAAATATTGACTGTGAGTCCCTTTATGAAGTGCCGCTTTTACTGGAAAAAGAAAAATTTGCCCATATTGTTTGCGAAAAGCTTGACATTCCTTATAAAGAGCCTGATTTGGACGACTGGCGCCACGTTGTCGAGACACAAAAAAATCTTGCTAAAAAGGTTACGGTCGCTTTAGTGGGAAAATATGTGGAACTTCACGACGCTTATATTTCTATTGTTGAGTCGCTTAAACATGCCGGTATTCATTCCGACGCGGAAGTTTCCGTTAAATGGGTAAACGCCGAGGACGTTGAAAAATCCGGCGCCGAAAAATGTCTTTACAACGTTGACGCTATACTTGTTCCGGGGGGATTCGGCGAAAGAGGCGTCGAGGGGAAAATTGATTCCGTCAGATACGCGAGAGAAAATAAAATTCCTTTTTTTGGTATTTGTCTCGGTATGCACTGTACGGTTATCGAATTCGCCAGAAATGTTTTAGGGTTTAAAGACGCTCATACCTCGGAGATAAACAGAGATACTCCTTATCCTGTTATTGACATTATGCCGGAACAGAAGGATATCGACGAACTCGGGGGAACTATGCGCCTTGGCGCCTATCCGTGCAGGCTTTCAAGAGATTCCCTCTCCTTTGGTATATACGGTGAGGAGCTTATTTATGAGAGACACAGACACAGATACGAGTTTAATAATGAATTCAGAAACAAAATGTCTGAAAAGGGTCTTGTTATCGCGGGAATTTCTCCCGACGAGAGACTTGTCGAGATTGTCGAACTTAAAAAAGAGATTCACCCATGGTTTATAAGCGTACAGTTTCACCCTGAGTTTAAATCAAGGCCGAACAGACCGCATCCGCTCTTTATGGGATTTGTAAACGCCGCGGTTGAAAAGGCTTCAGGCGCCGCAGGAAACGAATAAATTTGTTTCCTACAGGTTTTTTCCTTATTTGACCGACGGAGGAAGTCTCCCGCTTCTTTAAGCGGGGGTGCTTACTTTTGTATTTGGCGGGAGCGCAGGCTCTCTCTGAATATAAACGCCTTGGTTATGAGTGCTTTTGCGGAGCAAAAGAGCGAATATTGACCGTAATTGACGCGGGTTGATTGTCTATAATTTGACAGAATTTAAAAAAGTATCCGGTATTGGAAAAAATTTTTTTTATATTTAATTTAAAAGTAATCGTCGTGTAACATAATTGTAATATTAATGAGTTATAATAGTAGTGTAGAAATCACCGCGGAGAAATAATAAAAATATTTTATTCCGCACGGAGGTTTTTACAGCAATCAGTGTGTAGAGGATGAGTTTATATTACCGATAGACCAAAGAGCTTTACATAAGATTTGACATTTGAAAGTATATTCAAAAACACCGGATGATTTTTTTTAATATGGTTCAGAAAATTAATTCAGAGCTTTTCCGTAAATTATTTTACAGTAAACGTATTTATTTAACGCGTTTACCGTATATAACCAGCGCGCACGACTGCGGCAGGAATGCCGCTTCGGGCGGCTCGCAGCCGGCGCCGCGGGAAACGGATAAATTCGTTTCCTACAGTTTATACAAAAAATGATTTTCATTGGCTTATAAACTGATTGATATGGATAAGTTCTCAATCGGTTGTTTTTAAAAAGAGCTTTTATAGTTCTTGGAAAGGAGGCTGTCATGAAAAAGTTATTATCATTTATATCCGTCTTATTATTTGTAATAGCTGCGTCTACTATATGCGTTCTTGCGGCTTCCGGCTCTCAAGATGTTGAAAAGTTTGGGATTACCGGCGGTATAAATTTACAAAAGGGTAACGAAACCACTTTCGATAGTTCGAGAATTATTTCAGGAACCGCGGAAAAAGATACGGACGTGGAAATAATTGTGTATCGGGTGGCTGACGATGCCGAAGAAGCAAATTTGATTGAATTAGCCAGGTATGAGACAATCGTCGGACTTTCGGAGATTTTTATTGAGGACGTTGACCTTAGTATCGGCAAAAATCTTATTGTCGTTAAGGCCGCCAACGGGGAAAAGTATTCCGAAGTATCGGCTGTCATCAAACGTAAAAAAAGTGAGATAAAAATTGAACTCCGGCAAGGAATTGTTCTTCCGGGGCAAAGGTGATTTTAATGAGATTAAACATTACTAAAAATTTTATAATTGCTTTTTTCGTAATACTTGCTATTTATCAAACTTCAGAGTTATGGTTTGAAGGTTTTTCAAACCATAACTTTTTTTACTCTTTTTTCAATAATTCAAATGATTCTGACGATGACGGGCTTGTTTATTCCCTTGATAATATTATTATAAATAAGGGAAACGACAAGCTTATTTGTATGAAAAACGACATTTATAAAAGTGAGTGCAAAAACGTTTTTGATACCGCTGTTAAAATGACTATGGAAGACGGTGCCGTGTTTTCCGGCGACAAATTCAACTGGGAGGAGATTTTTTCGTCAAGGTCTGTTGTATACAGGTACAGCGTGGAAATCGATAACGGAAGTATCTCTAAAATGTTTGGCTTTGACAGGGAGCTTCTGAACGGATTTTCTGAAAAGACCGATACAATCGTTATTATACCCGTTACAACTATGCCGGAACGTATTCTTGTAGGGTTCGGCAACAGTAAAACCGATAAGGCGAAGTTTTTTTCACTTGAAAAAGACCAGTATGTTTATACTTTATATAACTCCATAGGTTCAGTCCAGAACAGCGGTGACATTTATTATACCGCGAGTGTTAAAAACGGTCTTAATCTGTTTAAGGGGAATATTTTTATACCTCAGTGGAACAGTGTAAATCCTGATTATTACGCTGTTGTCGGGGAAAACCCTTTTGATGAGGACGGGGAGTTTCAACAGATTGAACTTGAACGCGCCGTCGACGTGTTTTTTGATAATTCCGCTTCTAAGTGGGCGTCTTTTTCAGATGATACTTATATTTACAGCGATGAGAATACGGTCGTTAAATATTATCAGAACGGAATCCTGGAACTTTATAATTACAGCGCTGAAAAAAACAGCGGTGATAATGATTTTTACAGCAAATATAAAAGCGCTGTTTCTGTTATTAAAAGAGATTCAAATATAAAAAACGAGTATTTTCTGAGCGGTTATTCGGAGGACAGCGAAAAAACGATTTTTTATTTCGATTATAAAATAAATGATTTTACTATAAGGCTTGGCGACGGGATTAAAGAAACTACGGGTATGCGGTCGGTTATTGAGGTTACCCTGAATGAGGGGAGAGTCTCAAGATACCGAAGGCTTGCCTATGATTTCTATCCGGACGATTCTGAAAGTGTTATTATCGGGAAAAACCTTATTAATACTATAAACGAAGTCCTGGCGGAGGTTCAGAGCGCCGGACAGAACAACAATATTTCCGCCGATTCCAATGAAATTATTGAGGACGTGGAACTTATTTATGTTCTGGACGACAATAAAAAGGCTTTTTTAAACTGGCTGATTAATATTGACGGTATGGAGTATATAAAGGAAACATTATAGCAATAACGATTTTTTTTAAACAGATTTCTTTATAAACTATGTGATTACAGCAATTTCATACTTTATAAAAAAGTTTAGAAAACGGTTTCGGGACGTCTGCCTTAAAAAAATCTGTTATACTCGGGGGGATTTTTATGGACTGGGGAAAAGCAAAAAATTATACTATTATTTTCCTTATTTTCTTGAATACAGTTCTGTTTTTTTGCAATATCCGCTTTAATAAGAGGTATGTCATTACTGACGAGCAAATCGACGCCGTCAGAACTATTCTGGAAAACAGAAATATAAAAATTGAGAATTCCTGCGAGATACCTACGGATTACAGTCCTATGCTTCAAATAAGTTTCGGCGAGTATTATTATGACGAGGTTAATATTCAAAAAATATTTTTCCCTGAAAGCAACGGCGTTAAAAGAACAACAGATTTTGAAAAAACAATTTTATCTTTGAACAATGAGACAATTTTTATTAAAGATGATATTATCGAGTTTGAAAGCTCTGATATTTTTAAGAATTCCCTCCCTGACAGGGAGTCCGTTCTTAAAGTTGCCGAGGAGTACGCCTTAAGAACCGAGGAATTTTTTGACGATTTAGAAATGTATGCTATGAGAGAGTTTGACGACTGTTATATTGTCGAATATATCGGCCGTTATAAAAATACCGCGGTTTTCTGCAACTATATGAGATTCAGAGTTTCTAAAAACGGCGATGTGTGCGCCAAGCTCCGGTATTTTCCCGTTAAAAATTTATACGGCAGTGAGGTGGATATCTGTTCTGCCGACGAGGCGCTGTTTATTTTCTCCGAAAAGGCAAGAGAACTTTGCGGTACCGAGGAGATTTCTGTATCAAAAATAGTTAAGGGATATTATTTTGACGATTTTGTTAAAGGAAATAATATTATTTCAATTCCTTATTACCGTATTGAGGTTTCTCAGCGGGAACAACCTTTTTTTGTGAACGCTTATAACAGAACCCTTGAAGAATAGGGAAATACCCTCATATGCACGGAAATCAATTTTTGAAATTTTTAGTTTTTTTTGGAACCTTTTTCTATTGCAAAAAGGCTGGCCGCAAAGCTACGCTTTGCTGCCAGCCTTCCAGCCAAGGTTC
>CAYLJL010000002.1:0-22779 GCA_964384005.1 uncultured Lachnospiraceae bacterium
TCCAGCGGCGCGGGCGGTCAGCACATCAACAAAACCGAATCCGCCATACGTATAATTCACCACCCCACAGGCACTAGTGTTGAGTGTCAGGAGGAGCGAAGCCAGATAAAAAACAAGGAAAAAGCAATGAAAATGCTTTATTCAAAGCTGTATGAAACCAAGCTGAACGAGCAGACGGACAAAATAGCCGCCGAACGCAGAATACAGGTGGGAACAGGCGACCGCTCCGAAAGAATACGCACCTACAATTACCCGCAAAGCCGAGTTACCGATCACAGAATAGGGCTTACCCTATACAAGCTTGACGCTTTCATGAACGGCGACTGCGATGAGGTTTTTGAAGCGCTTGCTATTGCGGATCAGACAGCTAAGCTTGCAAATTCCGAAAACTAATATTATATTGTGAGAATGTAAAAATAAATGGAAACGCAGATCATGCAAATAAACGACGAAAGCATCGGACAAGCCGCCGAGCTGCTGAAAAACGGAGAAATAGCGGCAATTCCCACCGAAACGGTTTACGGCTTGGCGGGAAACGGTCTTTCGGCGGATTCCGTAAAAAAAATATTTGAGGCTAAGGGAAGACCGGGCGATAACCCCCTTATACTTCATATTTCGGATATTGATCAGATTTTTAAGTACGCGCAGACCGTTCCCGATCTGGCTTTAAAACTTGCGGAAAAATTCTGGCCCGGTTCTCTTACCATGATAATGCCAAAAAAGCCGATTGTGCCCTATGAAACCAGCGGCGGGCTTGATACCGTGGCTTTCAGAATGCCCGACAACAAATACACGTTAAAGCTTATTGAACTGTGCGGCTTTCCTTTAGCCGCTCCCTCCGCGAATCTGTCGGGGCTTCCGAGCCCCACATGCGCGGAGCATGTTTACAAGGATATGAACGGGAAAATACCGCTTATTCTGGACGGCGGCGTTTGCTCCTGCGGACTTGAAAGCACGGTAATAATCTTTACGGAAAAGGGTGTAAAGATACTGCGTCCCGGCGGCGTTACTCCCGAGATGTTAGAGGAATTTTGCGAGGTGGAAATAGACAAGGCTGTAACGGAAGGGCTTAAAGACAACGACAAGGCACTTTCCCCCGGAATGAAATACAAACACTATTCCCCCAAGGCTCAGGTTTATATGATCGAATGTAAGGACAGAAGCATTTTTGCGGAGTATGTAAACAAAAGCTTTGATGAAAACACCTATGTTTTAGCGGACGATACGGATAATATAAAGGCAAAAACACTGCCCTACGGAAGCACTGCCACATCGGAAGCGGCGGAGCTTTTCTCAAGTCTGAGAAAAGCCGATGAAATGGGAGCCGAAAAGGTTTACGTTATGGCACCGAAAAAAGAGGGTATCGGATTGGCGGTTTATAACAGGCTTATAAGAGCCGCCGCCTTTAAGGTAATAAAATTGTAATTATGTCAAACAATATTAAAACAAAGGTCGTAGGTCTCACGGGAATGTCGGGAGCGGGGAAGTCCACCGCCTGCAAGCTTTTTCGGCAAGCGGGCTTTGAGATAATCGACTGCGACAAAATATGCCGCGAGATCGTGGAAAAGGGAAAGCCCTGTCTTAAAGAGATCGCTGAGGTATTCGGAAATGAGATATTGACCCACAACGGCAGCTTAAACCGTCCCGCTTTGGGAAGAATTATTTTTTCAGACAGCGAAAAACGGCTTATGCTAAACGGAATTATGTACCCGTATGTTTCATATAGTATTATAAAAAAGCTTGTTTACTCAAACGCGGAATATTCGGTGCTTGACGCGCCAACGCTTTTTGAAAGCGGAATGGAGACCGTTTGCGATATTATAGTAAGCGTCGCGGCGGATAAAAACATTCTTATCGGGCGTATAGTAAAGCGCGACAGTATATCCGAAGAGTTGGCGGAAAAACGTCTGGATTCACAGCACGATATTCAATTTTACAAAGAAAGATCGGATTTTCTTTTAATGAACAACGGCTCCGAAGAAGAATTTTTCGCGGAAGTAATAAAAACAATAAATTTTATAAAGGAAAGCAAATGACGGTAAGATCGGTAAAAACGGTAAAAAAGCGAAGATCACGCAAAAATCGCACTTACGCGCTTGTTGTTGCGGTATTGATCATTCTTATCGCCGCTGTGTTGGGAAATACCGTATACAAGGCGGCAAGAGAAAAATATCTTTTGTACACTTACCCGATAAAATACGGAGATATTGTTGAAAGATATGCTAAAGAAAACAGTGTTGATAAATTTTTGATCTATGCCATAATAAAAACGGAGAGCAATTTTGACAGCGAAGCGGTCTCAAATGTCGGCGCAAGAGGACTTATGCAGATTATGGACGAAACCTTTCAGTGGATTCGTTTCAGGCTCGGAGATCAAGAGGATTCGGAGTATGACTTAATGTTCGATCCCGAACAGAATATCCGCTACGGCTCGTATCTTATAGGTTATCTTTTGGAGCATTTCGGCTCAATGAACGAAGCCGTATGCGCTTATCACGCGGGAGTGGGCAGCGTTGACTCATGGCTGCAAAACTCGGAGTACAGTAAGGACGGAAAGACCTTGGACACTGTACCTGCATCGGATACAAAGCACTATCTTAACAAAATAAAAGATGCGCTTAATGAATATCAAAAACTATATACGGAGGACAACAAAAATGCCTAAAAAGGAAACAAGCAAAGTAAAGGAGCTTAAGGAACAGCTTTTCATGAAAAAGAAAAATTCGGGACTTATTATGTCCGATGCGGAAATCAAGTCTGCGGATAAGTTCAGCGAAGGCTACAAAAAATTCCTCGATGAAGCGAAAACCGAAAGGGAAGCGGTTAAGGCCGCTGTTGCCATTGCCGAAAAGGTGGGCTTTACTGAATTTGACAACGGCAAAAAGTACAAGGCTGGAGACAGAGTTTACCTTAACAACCGCGGAAAAGCCGTTATTTTTGCGATTATCGGCAAGGAAAATATCGAAAACGGCGTTAATATTCTTGCAGCGCATATCGATTCCCCAAGACTCGACTTAAAGCAGAATCCCTTGTATGAGGACGCGGACATGGCGTACTTTAAGACCCACTATTACGGCGGTATAAAGAAGTATCAGTGGACTGCCGTTCCTCTTGCCCTGCACGGCGTTATGATCAAGAAAAACGGCGAGACCGTGGAAGTAAAGATAGGCGAGGACGACAAAGACCCTGTATTTGTTGTGACCGATCTGCTTCCTCATCTGGCGGAGGAGCAGATGAAGCGTCCCGCGCCTAAGCTCGTTGCGGGCGAGGAGCTTAATATTCTTATCGGTTCAAGACCCTTTAAGGACGACGACGCAAGTGAGCTTGTAAAGCTTAACATAATGAATATTCTCTTTGAAAAATACGGTATCGTTGAGGAGGATTTCCTTTCAGCAGAGCTTGAAGCGGTTCCCGCGTTTAAGGCAAAGGACGTAGGCTTTGACAGAAGCTTAGTTGGCGCATACGGTCAGGACGACAGAGTTTGCAGCTATACCGCGCTTATGGCTACTATGGATTTGAAGGGTGTTCCTTCAAAAACTGTTGTTACGGTTCTTACCGATAAGGAGGAAACGGGCAGCGACGGAAATACGGGTCTTAATTCTTCTTATCTTAAATACTTTATTTACGATTTAGCGGAAGCCTGCGGCAAAAGCGGCAGACGCGTGCTGTCCGCCTCCAAGTGCCTTTCCGCGGACGTTAATGCGGGATTTGATCCCTCATTCCCCGACGTTCTGGAAAAGAAAAACTGCGCCTATGTGGGAAAGGGTACATGTCTTACAAAGTTTACGGGCGCACGCGGCAAGAGCGGCACCAGTGACGCTTCAGCGGAATTTGTGGGCTATGTAAGAAGCATTTTTGACAAAAACAATATTATCTGGCAGACGGGCGAGCTCGGAAAGGTTGATTTGGGCGGCGGCGGTACTGTCGCAATGTATATTGCCAACCTTGACGTTGATACAATTGATTTGGGGGTTCCCGTTCTTTCAATGCACGCTCCCTTTGAGATCACGTCCAAAAACGATGTTTACATGACCTACAAGGCATTCTCGGCATTTATAAAATAATTTTAATATAGCTTGTCTAATCACACCCTAATTATCATAAACATATAATGATAATTAGGGCGGTGATTTTATGGCGAAATGTCAAAACAAAAAAAGACGAAGATCAGGGCTGAAGCTTATTGCTGCGGCTCTTATCATAATAGGGATAATACTGCTTATCGACATCAGAGTACGTCCGATCATTGAAAAAACAACGACTTATCAAAGCAAGATATTGGCTACGCGAATTATCAACGACGCGGTGTATGCGGAGCTTGAAAACGAGGATCTGGGCTATAACGAGCTGGTT
Source organism: uncultured Lachnospiraceae bacterium (assembly GCA_964384005.1). GTDB lineage: Bacteria > Bacillota > Clostridia > Lachnospirales > CAG-274 > MGBC114079. Next base: position 4,354 of record CAYLJL010000002.1, read on the forward strand.
TCTTTGACTTATAACGATAATAATTCCATATCCTCGATCGAGAGCAATATGATAAACATTAACAAGCTTAAAGCTAAGATAACCAAAAGCGTTAACGATGAGCTGGAAAACCTTGACGCGCACGATCTGAGTATTTCATTGGGTACTATTACGGGTTTTTCCGCGTTTTACAATCAAGGCCCACTGATACCCGTTACGCTCAGACCCGAGGGCTATGTTGAAACATCTTTAATAAGCGCCTTTGAAAGCGCGGGAATAAATCAGACGCTTCACAGGATATTAGTGGAGATCAATGTTGATATTTCAGCTATAATTCCGGGTTACACCTCTTCCGCAACCGTTGAAACGCAGTTCGTGATCGCCGAAACGGTTATTGTAGGCAGCGTTCCCGAAGGGTATACTCATGTTATCTCGGGCAGTGAGGATCTTATCGGTACAATTAATGATTACGGCATATCATCATAACAGACAGCATGAGTTTACTGTAAAGACGGTATTATTATCGCACTCCCAAAAGGAAGGATATTTTATAAAATGGAAAACAAATTGGATTATGAAACGGCAAAAGCAAGGCACGGCCAACTCTCGGAGGAAATAGAAAAGCATAATCATTCATACTACGTTCTCGATAACCCAACAGTTGAGGATTATCAATACGATATGCTGATGCAGGAGCTGTACGGACTTGAAAAAGCCTTTCCCGAGCTTATTACGCCTCTTTCACCCTCTCAAAGAGTGGGCGGTGCGGCGGAAAGCAGCTTTGAAAAGGTTACCCATGCCGTACAAATGGGATCGCTTCAGGATGTGTTCGGCTTTGACGCGGTAAGAGAATTTGACGCCAAGGTAAGGCAGGCGTTAAGCACTCCTCCCACCTATATTGTAGAACCGAAAATAGACGGCCTTTCCGTTTCGCTGGAGTACCGCGAGGGCTTATTCGTAAGAGGATCAACAAGAGGGGACGGCTTTGTGGGCGAGGATATTACCGAAAATCTGAAAACAATAAAAAGTATTCCCATGAAAATAAAAAATCCCCTTCCTTTTATCGAGGTAAGAGGCGAGGTATATATGCCTAAAAAGAGCTTTGAAAAGCTTATAAAACGGCAGGAGATAGACGGGGAGCAGCCCGCCAAAAATCCACGTAACGCTGCCGCGGGTTCTTTAAGGCAGAAGGACAGCAGCGTTACCGCCCAAAGAGAGCTTGATATTTTTATTTTTAACGTTCAGCAGATCGAAGGATATGAGCTTTCTTCGCATAAACAGTCACTCGAGCTGATGCGGGAGCTGGGCTTTAAGGTAATAGATGGGTACGAGGCCTTTACGGATATTGAAAAGGCAATAGAAAAAATTACCACTATCGGCGATAACAGAGGAGATTTCTCCTATGACATTGACGGGGCTGTTATAAAGGTCGACGAATTTAAGGACAGAAATGTTCTTGGTTCCACCGCTAAGGTGCCGAAATGGGCAGTTGCCTTTAAATATCCTCCCGAGGAAAAGGAAACGGTTTTAAACAGCATTGAAATAAACGTGGGGAGAACGGGAGCCTTAACGCCCGTTGCCATATTCAATCCCATATCCTTGGCGGGGACCACCGTCTCAAGGGCAACACTTCATAATCAGGATATAATTACCGATCTGGACGTCAGATTGGGAGATACAATAATCGTAAGAAAAGCGGGGGAAATAATTCCCGAGGTAGTAAGAGTAAAAGAGCACTCCGAGGGCTCCGAGCCTTATTTGATACCTATGATCTGTCCCGCCTGCGGCACCGAAGCGGTACGCGACGAGGACGAGGCAGTAATACGCTGCCCCAATATTGACTGTCCCGCGCAGCTTCTCCGCAATATCGTTCATTTCGCTTCAAGAAACGCGATGAATATCGAGGGGCTTGGAAGCGCGAATGTGGAGCTGCTTGTTAATCAGGGGCTTGTCAAAACCGTTGCCGACTTGTACGCTTTAACGATAGAGGACGTTTTGACTTTACCCGGCTTTAAGCAGAAATCCGCGGGCAATTTAATAAAGGCGATAGAAAAATCCAAGGCAAACGAATTGGACAGGTTAATTTTTGCTCTCGGAATAAAGGGAATAGGTCAGCGTTCCGCAACGCTTTTATGCGAGCGTTTTCCGACAATGGACAAGCTGACGCGGGCGGAAATGGAAGAAATAGTAGCAATAGACAATTTCGGTGACATTTTAGCCGAAAATGTTTTCAACGCAATGAGAGAGCCTCACAGAATAGCCCTTATCAAGCGTTTGGAGGAATACGGGCTTAATATGAGCTATACCGTAAAGGAAACGGGCAAAAAGTTAGAGGGATTAAAATTTGTTCTTACGGGTACGCTGCCCACTATGACAAGAGATGAAGCAAAGGCTCTGATAGAAAGCAACGGCGGAAAGTGCAGCGGCTCGGTTTCCTCAAAAACAAATTATGTTTTGGCGGGAGAGGAAGCGGGAAGCAAGCTTACAAAGGCGCAGCAGCTTGGGGTGACGGTGATTTCGGAGGAAGAGCTGTTAAGGATGCTGAACGAGAATTAAAAAAACACCCGGGAGGAATTAAAAAATGGTTAACGGTATTAAATGGCTGTTCTTTGATTTGGGTTCAACTTTAATTGATGAGAGCGAATGTTTGGAATACAGAATACAGGAATCACTTAAACAGTCAAATGCGCCGAGCAGGGAAGTGCTGGAACGGCGCATGAAGGAGCTTGCAGCGCAAAATCGCTTGCCGTATAAGGATGCCGCAAAAGAATTCGGTCTGGAAACAATTCAGTGGCCCAAACACTTAGAGAAATTATATGAGGGTGTTCAAGAGCTTCTTGAAAAATTATCACGTAAATATCGGTTAGGTGTAATTGCAAATCAAAGTATGGGAACAGAGCAGCGTCTTATAGACTACGGTATTCGTCAGTATTTTGATGTAATTGTCTCTTCCGCCGAGATAGGGATAAGCAAGCCCGATTTGGAGATATTCAGAATAGCATTGGATAAAGCGGGGTGCGCTCCGTCGGAATCGTATATGATAGGCGACAGATTGGATAATGATATAGAACCGGCTGGGCAGATGGGAATGAATACGATATGGGTAAAGCAAAGCTCATTTGCTTACGGTAACATAAAGCTGATACAGCATCAACCCGATTATATTGCGGATAATATTTTCGATATATTAAAATACTTATGATTTTTTTGGAATTTTATCCCGCATATTGCCATATTGTAAAAATTGTGATAAAATATAGTATATGAATAACGAATTTGAAACGGTAATAGGTCTTGAGGTACATATAGAGCTTTCAACAGAAACGAAAATGTACTGCTCCTGCAAAAATACCTTCGGAGAAAAGGAAAACACCGAGATCTGTCCCATTTGCACAGGCAGTCCCGGAGCACTTCCGACCGTAAATAAAAAAGCGGTTGAATTGGCTGTCAGAGCGGGTCTTGCGCTTAATTGCAGAATAAATCGCCGATTTAAAACGGCAAGAAAAAATTACTTTTATCCCGATCTGCCAAAGGGCTATCAAATCTCACAGCTTGATTTTCCGCTGTGCGAAAACGGATTTTTGGAGGTAAACGAAAAGAAATACCGTATTTCAAATATCCACCTCGAAGAAGACGCGGGAAAGGTTTATGCCGGCGGTATTGACTACAATCGCTGCGGTATACCCTTAATTGAGATAGTAACGGCGCCTTGCTTTAATTCTGCGGAAGAGGTTTTGACGTTTTTAAAAGAGCTGCGTCTGATTTTGATTCATCTTAACGTATCGGACTGCAAAATAGAGCAGGGAAGTATGCGCTGTGATGTGAACGTATCGACCCATTACAAAAACGCTCCTTTAGGCGAAAGGTGCGAACTAAAAAACGTAAGCGGCTTTAATAATATTTTGCAGGGAATACTGTACGAGGAGAAAAGGCAAAGGGAGATCGTTTCAAGCGGCGGCGAAATTTGTCGGGAAACAAGACGGTGGGATTTTAACGGCATGAAAAGCGTGCTTTTAAGAAGCAAGGAAAATACCGAGGATTACCGCTACTTTAACGAACCCGATCTGCCAACGGTGACTTTGACCGAAAGCTTTATCGGTGATATTTCTTCGGATTTGCCCATGCTGCCCAAGGAAAAGCGTTTGTATTACAATTCCTTGGGAATATCACCGCAAATGACCGAGGATATAATAAACGATATTCAAAAGGACAGGATTTTCGGCGAATGTATAAGTCTTGAAATTTGCGCTCCGAAAACCGCCGCGGCACTTGTAAACGGGATCGCGGCAAGCTTTTTGAATGAAAATCCCGATTTTTTTAACGAAACAGGCAAAAAAAAGCTTTGTCTTTCCTTATGTCAAATAGGTGAGTTAAAAGAAAGGAATGTTATTTCTTCTTCCTACGTAAAGATTTTATTTGACGAGCATATAAAAAGCGGTAAGGATATTTATTCTCTTGTAAAGGAATTAAGGCTTGAACAAAATTCGGATATTGACGGTATAAAAGCATTGGTACGGAAAGTACTTCAAAATAATCAAAGCAGCGTTGAAGCTTATAAAAAGGGAAAAACAAATGTACTTGCTTTTTTAGTCGGTCAATGTATGAAGCTGTCGGGCGGAAAAACCGATCCCGCGCTTTGTAAGGAATATATTTTAAAAGAGATAGACCGATAAACACGGAAGGGGGTTACATAATGAAAAGGATTATTGTTTTAATAATTGTAACATTGATAGGTATCGCAGCGGGTGCGGGCCTGGTTTTGTTTCCTCAGCTTCAGGAGGAGCAGCAGAGCGTGCTTAGGGACGACGAAAACGTTCTGCCCGAGAATGTAAGCAGCGATCCTTTGTATATGACCTTTTCTCATACCGATACTTTTTACGATGAAACTATTCAGGTTGAAATTAGCTGCAAAAACAGTAATGCCGAAATATATTACTCACTGGACGGCTCTACTCCAGACAGCTCTTCAAGGAAATATACGGGACCTATCACCGTAAAATCCGGCGGAACAGTCAACGCAACGACCATTAAAGCCGTTGCGATAAACGGAAACGAAACCTCCGAGATGCAAACCAAAAGCTACATAACGGGAAAAGACGTATTTGACCGTTTTGACGAGTCAACCTATATTTTTGTTCTTTCAACCGACCCATATAATCTTTACGATTATTATTACGGCGTTTGTACCGAGGGCTACGTAAGAGATCAATGGCTTGAAACCGAATATACGGGCGGGGAAGTGCCTTACGATGCTCCGGCCAATTGGTTTATACACGGACGCGAAAGCGAAAGGGATATGTATGTGGAGGTTTACGACAGCAGCGGCAATCAGCTAATCAATCAAGCCGCGGGCGGACGCGTGGTAGGCGGCGTTTCAAGAGCGACGGAGCAAAAATCATGGCGCCTTATTGCAAGAAACGAGTACAGCGAAGGCAACGGAAAATTTAAATACCCGTTTTTCGGAGTTACAACCGACGCATACGGAGAGCTTATTTCAAGATATGATCGTATAACCTTAAGAAATAACGCAAACGACCGAGAATTTGCAAGCATCAGAGATGAAGTTGCGAATCAGCTTGCCAAAAATGCGGGATTTTCCGATACACAAGACACAATACCAGCCGCGGTATTCCTTAACGGAAAATATTACGGTTTTTCATGGCTGCACGAAGCGTACAGTGAAAGCTATCTTGAAGCTACATACGGAGGTAATAAAGATAATTTCAGGATAGTGGGGCATAAGGAAACAGAGCTTGACGAAAACGACGAGGACAGCGATTTTTACGATATACAAAGCGTATTGGATTACAATTATGTATGCGAGCTTGCCAAAAACGGTTTGACCGACGACAGCAAATTCGAGGAATTTTGCAGCCTTGTTGATATAGATAATCTTATGCTTTATTACGCTATTCAGATTTATATCAATAATGAAGACTGGCCAAATAACAATTTTAAGGCTTGGCGCTATTATCCTGCGGAAAACGAGGAGATAACAAGTCCGTATCTTGACGGCAAGTGGCGCTTTTTGCTGTTTGACGCCGAATTCGGCATGGGACTTTACGGAAACGGATACAAGGAACCCACTATATCCTATCTCATGAACGGAAGGCACATGGGAGGCGCTTCGGAATTTCTTAAAGCCCTTTTTGAACGTGATGATATGAAAATAAAATTCGCAAATACGATTTGTGATCTTATGTATGGTGAATTTTCCTATGAAAACGCTCTTAAAGTTATAGAAGAAAAAATTGCGCTTTGCGATACCGAGTGTATGTACGCTCTTGACAATGGGTATACGTCTCAATGGGCACACAGAGAGACATTTGCAGACAGCAGGCAGCAGATAAGAGACTTCTTTAAAAACCGTCCCGAGGTAATAATCAGGGATTTAAACACGGTACTCGGTTTTGAAAACGATATGATAAATGTTGCTCTTATCAACGGCGAGGGCGGCAGCGCTTATTTAAACTCGGTAGAGGTCAAAGGCGGCGAAAAAGCTTTAAGGAACTATTTTACGTCTTGTACCGTTCCGATAAAGGCAGAGGCATATATCGGCTATAAGTTTTTATATTGGGAAATTAACGGTGTAAAATACGAAACAAATAAAATCGATATTGGTGTCGATATGGCAATGGACGGAAATATTACCGTAAAAGCTGTTTATGAAAAGAGCCCTGTTACGAATGAAGAAATATACATAAGTAAGCTTTATACATCGGGAAATTCGGACAGTATAACCTTATATAACCCAAATTCGGTTGACGTTAAATTAAACGGATACTGCCTTTCGGATAAGGCAAGTCAGCTTGACCGCTGGGAAATACCGTCGGTTGTTATAAAGGCGGAAAGTGAGCTTACCGTTGTGTGCAGAAACAATAACGATACGTCCGCGCTTCAAAAGCTTGTAACAAATTTCAATCTTAAGACAGGGGAGGTTGTCTATTTGTCAAATCCTGACGGTGAGGTTATTTCGGAGGTTGCGGTGACGGATATGAAGGAAAATGAGCAGGTTGTAAGGAAAGATGATGGGAAATATGTGATTGAAGAGGTAAATAATATTATCAAATCATAAAATACGCAAGCCTAAAAAAACATAATAATCTTATTAAAGTATATTATGTAAAATAAGTATATATAACATCTGAATGTAAGTTGCTTGCTAAAAAAATAAGAAAAGAAAGAGCGATTTCCCGCTCTTTCTTTTCTGTTGTAAAGCCTTATTTGTTAAGCTAATTCTTATAATTTAATACTTAATTGATTAAATATATGTAACATAATATTTTATTTTAATTTATTTACTATTTTATCAAGGATGCCTTTCCAGAATTTTTTAAACCAATTAGTTTTTCCAAAATATTTCACAAGAAAAGGGCTTATTTTATAATATATTTTTATAAAAATTCTTCCTTTAATTGTTTTGGATAATTTATTGTCACGATAATTTCTTAAAACAAGTACTTCAGGAGAATTGTATGAGCCATAAACACAAGTTGCAATGTAGCATCCGCCTTTTTTCTCACTTTGCTTTTCATTGTTAATTGTGCTATTTTCCTTTATTGTTTCGTTTCTATCATGATCAAAATGATGTATCCTATCTATTGGCAAAGATGATAATGTCTTTTCGATTGTTTTTTTAATATATTCATAGTTTACACCATATGATGTCCATAATCTTATAATCGGTATACCTGCTTCTTCACATATGTTTTTGACTTTCTCATCTCTTTCTTGCCTTTCTTTGTTTAAATGCGTTTGGTCGTTTATTTCTATTACTATTTTAGGTTCGTATTCAATATTGGTTACTAAGAAATCAACATTTCTAAAAAGCTCGTTTCTGAATTTTGAGTTATCTGTTTTTTCAATAAAAGCTGCAAGATTTATTTGCGGAAATACTTTATAATCTTCTGTTAAAGAAGATAATATTGCTTTGTAAAACTCTTTTTCATTATCCGTTATTAACGATTTTTTTGCTTTATATAAAAAATCTTCTTTTGTGTTTTCTTGATTATTATCATTACAATCTTGATCAGCATAATGCCAATTTTTGCATTTTTCGCACTTAATAATTAAACCTTTTTCTTTTTTTAAATTACAAGCATAGCAAAGTGGGTATTTTCCGCTTTCCGCTCCACATACTTTACATTTCATTTTATTATTCTCCTAAATTTTTACCAATATTTTCTTTTATCTTCTGATAAACATAATATATAGTCAGTAGATATATTATACATTTTAGCTATTGAAATTAGAGTTTCTACACTTGGATAGCATATGTCTTTTTCAAATTTTCTATATGCTTGATAAGATATTCCAAGAATTTCAGAAATTTTTTCCAATGTAATTTTTTGTTCTTTTCTTTCTTTTTCAAGTCTTTCTCCGGTAGTCATTTTTTACCTCCAGTATTATTATAACCTGTGGTTGTCAAAAATGCTATAAACCACAGGTTATATATTATAATTTTTTGTGGTTATGTTTTAGGATCATGTACAAGTTCCGAAACGAAATTTTTACAATTTTAAAAACTCTGTTTTATGAAAATAGAATTTGACAAATTCAAACCGTAGTGATACAATAAAAATAAAAAAGCTCGACATGAAAAGCTGTGATATGGATTTAGGAAAAAAACGGTTCCCTTAATTGCGTAAAATTTTCATTGAAAGCATTAACGCCTAAGTTAATTACTTTATGCGTAAAATTTAAATAAAAAACGCAATTGGCATTTTGCACAATCTGATGTTTCTGATCCGGGACACTTTGTTATGCAAAATAGCCAAAGCATAATATAGATCAACCAATTGATAGCAGGGAATTACCTCCCGTTATATAAAACAACCGATTTTCCGTGCGCAGCACGTTTAAACATATACCTTTAATCCCAAAGCCCGATTATAAGTTGTGAAAAAGCTTTAGTACAAGTGATTTGTTATAATTACAGCAAAGTTTAATAGGAGGTAGAAGTAAAATATCGTAACCCAGAGAGAATAAACCTAAGACGAGCACCAACTTGTTAATTGGTGTGCAGTTCACGATCTTCCCCTGTCGGAACGCATAATCTGACACAAGGATAGCAGGCTGTCCTTATTGCTATGCCATTTTATAAGAGGAAAAAGGAACGGATTAAACCCCGTTCCTTTTTTGTGCTTCTTTGTCTCATGTGAAGCGCGTCGGCTCCGGAGCTTGGAACTGTTCCGAAGCTCGCACCTCTTGGATGCCCGCTTAGTAACACGGGCATTCTCACTCCAAGCAGAAAGCCCCTAAAGGTGCAATGCGAAAAGCAAAAACGGCATTTTTGAAAACGCATTTTTTGTGCAAGAAAAAACATTGAAAATTTCGCCAGAGCGCCCAAGCAAAATTTTAAATATGCGGAGCTTGCGAAGCATTTTAAAATTTTTTTAAAATAATACGGTCGTAAGCACTACGTAAAAAAGAAAAACAAGCTCTAAACTAAATAAACAAGAAATGAGAGAAAAAAGGGAGTACCTTCACCCGTTTTTGGCTTCTCGCGCAGCTGTGTATTTCCAAATTATAAAAAACAAAAATAATAAAAGAACATATACCCCCGTCAAGTTAAAAAGCATATTTTGCGAAATTCAGGCCCCGCCGCAGCAGGGGAATGTGTTCACCCTCCCCCGGCTTGGTCGTTGGCGGAACGCGTAATAATTAGCACTTGATTATCGCCGACAAAATACAAGTTATAAAAATAATGCACCGACTTATAGACTAAAGAGGCATAAAAAGCCCGATAATAAGTCGGTACAGATTTTTATGAAATCACCAACAGCGATAGACAAGTACTAATTACGATCCAACAGTCAGACCAAGCCGGGGGAGGGTGAACACATTCCATAGAGCGGCGGGGTCTGAATTTCGCGAGATAGAACGCTTTCATAATCATTGTCTACAAAGCGGTCACGGCAATGTCTGTTCAGATTATATAAACAACATTATAAATAAAATTTTAAACAACCTACGGACGGGAAAAAAAGAAAGTGATCAAAACAAACGCCGGGGAACGAGAACGCGCGGAGTGGAGACGAGAAAAAGCAAATAGTGAAAAGCTACATGGATTGACACTGACATCTAAGACAAGTAGGAGCGCCCAAAAGTTCTTAAGCCTAAAAAAATATAATCATCTTAATAAGGTTTCCTTGAGCACTTTTTAATTTTTTACCAAAATAAAAAAAGAATTACCAAGCAAGAAAGTTAATAATTCTGCAAAAATATATTATGTGATACAAGTGTATAAAATTAAAATTATTTAATTATCATTTTATTTAATTCCTCAATTTTTTTTCTTATTTCTTCCTGTTCTTCTGCTGTTTCTGACTTCGTTTGCTTTTGTATTTGTTTCAGTATTTCATATTGATGAAAAATATGATTATCAATATCTCGTAACATGTCATAACTTTTATTTTGGTTTGAAATTATATTTTGCAACAATGTAATTATTTTCATAAGTTGTTCTTCTAAAATATCATTTTTCGCCATGTTTTACTCCTTTATTTTTAAAAAATTATTCCCTCTGTTATTATTTTGTGTTATGTTATATTGTTTGTTTTTATTATTATGTGTTGCATTGTCAATTGATTTTTCTTGTTTTGCATAACCAATACCTCTTTTATCGTTTGTTAGTCCTGCTATATAATCAATTGACACATTATATAATTTTGATAATTCGATTATAAAGTAAAGCGGAGGTTCTCTTTCTGATGTCTCGTATCTTCTGTAGGTTGTTAGGTGCATATTTAGCAATTTTGCTATTTCTGCTTGTGTCTTATCTGCGTCTTCGCGTAAATCTTTAATACGTTGGTAATTTTCCATGGAAACTCCTTTTTATATTCATTATACAAATTATACAAGAAAATTACCATATGGTGTTGACAAAAACATCAATTGGTGCTATAATTACCCTTAATAACACCGATTGGTGTTATTAAGGAACCCCGCCCGAGTTCCGCAACCAAATAAAAAGGGCAGAAAGGAAAATAAATGGATTACGAAATAAGGGGATTATCACTATATATACTCCCTAAAGCCCCCGTTGTTATTAGAGAATATATTTCTCGCTTTATGGAGATTCTCGGTTTTTATGGAAAAGAACACCTTTTTGAAAAGCATACTGATATTCGTTATTACGATTACAAGCTTTATTTTCATGGAATATCAATAAAGGTACCGAAAGACGATCAAATATGCAAGCATGGTTTTGAAATATTCTTTGGACCTGCCGGAGTAGATTATTATCAGTTCAGTATTTTTTTGGAAAGTGTATTTGATATTTGCGAATTGTTTTCTGATACATGTTCTGTTAGGTGTAATCTTATAAACATTGATTATAAAAACGCTTTCGACAAATCCCATATTGATCTTGATTACATTAGATACGCCTATGGAACAGGTACATATAAGACAAGACAAAGAAAATTTAAATATACACATATATGTAACCCCAATTCTAAGGGTTGCACAGAAAAATGCAAATCAATTTTAACTATTGGTAGTCGCACAAGCAGTTCATCTATTGTTTTCTTTGAAAAAGATCATGAAATGCAAATTTTTCTTTCATTAAGGAAATGCTATTCCGCAGATGTTTTAAAGATGATACATACTGCTTATTATGATTCTGAAATTGATAGTTTATTTGAAAAGATATTTGATAAATATATTTTTGGATTTCCAATCTTAAGGTAACCCCGCCCGAGTTCCTCCACCAAATAAAAAGGGCAGAAAGAAAAATCATGACATATATAGTACAGATAGGATATGTAGAAATAGGAGAAATTGGCGTAATAAACCGCAATCCAAAGAAGCGCTTTACAAAACCTGATAATGTATACAAATTATTTATCAAAAAGGGATTCAGTAAAGAGACTTCTAAATCAATAAAATACTGGTGCGAAAATTCTCCTGTCGGTGATGTATTATTCGAATATGAATGGGATAAAAATTACGGTTATGGTTATAGAATTTTTATTGCAAAGTAGGAGCTCGGCCCGCACTCCGCCACCAAATAAAAAGGGCAGAAAGGAAAACAAAATGGATTTCAAACTTTCAGACTTATTCGATCTTGAATCTGCACGGATCGCAAATGCAGAACTTGCCGCAGAGGAAGAAGCAGAAAAACAATTACAACAGCCTTGCTCTGATCTCCCCGGACAATTTACAATGCTGGAGGATAACGAAAATGTATGAAGACAGCATTTATTCCGACAACTACCAGCGCACATTGATTGTCGGAATGATTCAAGATCGCATCGATCGTCTTGAATTCCTTATTGATAATTCTACTGATAAAGATAGTCTTATTCACAAATACAATATTAAAGAATTAAACTCTTTAAAAGACTTCCTTTTCTTCCATTCTTGATATAGTTTCTTGCGGGTTATCTCAAAGCCCGCACCCAACCGCCCAGCGGTTTAACATAAAACAAAGGAAAAAAGCCCGATTTCCGCTAAATAACAGGGCAGAAAGGAAAAAACATGATAATGAATGTAATTGGCGTAGAACATAAGCCGCCCGGAGAATTTGAAAATCCCCAAAAAAAGCTGATTAAATATGATAATATTTATATTTACTCAGCCAAACCGAACGTATATGACAAGGAAGATTCATTTGCCTGCGGAAAGACCCCTGTCACTATTAAAATAAAGAATGACAGAGATGTTGTTTATTCTATCTTTGGGTCGTATCTTACCGTAGACGATTTTAAGTCAATGGTTGGCCGTGATTTCGATTTCTATTTTGACGAAAAAGGTAATATCAACCGTATCATGGAGCTTGCACCGCCTCCCGCAAAGAAAGGGGCATGATTACATGGAAGCTTACCGCAAAATCCTTTGGGCTGCAATGCCTTATGCACTTATTGTTATAGGGATCATATTCCTTATAATAATCGTATTAAATATACTCTTGCATTTCCATGAAAAGAAGCAGACCTCCAAGCCGCAGGACACAAGCCGATATGAGGAATTATTAAAGCTCGATGAGGAGGAAAGTTCAAATGACGGAAACGGAAGCAATACAGTATTATTTAGAGACTGACCTTACGGAACTGTACGTTAAACTCGACGATATAATAAATCTTCTTGTTGTAATTCTTGTCGTTCTGGGTCTTATCTTCGGCGCTTTGCTGTTCCGTCATTTCAGAAAGTAGGAAACATGATTGATTTATTATTTTATCTTTTCATCTTGTCGTCTGTTTTCGGCTTTGGTGTAAGCGGCATAATATGGCTGCTCGGCTATTTAATTTCATTGTGTATCCACAATGTTTTTAAATAAATTAGAACAAAAGAAAGGAGAAAACACAATGTTTTCAAAACTCAAAAACGCCTTATCCAAACGCAAAAGGAAGCTTGTTACTATTATAATGGCTTCTCTCACAACTGTTGCAGCATTGGCTGTATCGGCTTTTGCCGCTGAAGGTGGCAGCGGTACATCTTCTTCCGGTCTTGAACAGATCGTCAACACTGCCGGAGAAACTCTCAAGAATGAGTTTGTAACTCTCGTCAATGCACTTGTGCCCGTTGCTTTGGGGATAGGCGTTGTAGGTCTCGGCTTGTACGCTTGTATCTATCTTTTTAAGATAGCTAAAAAGTACTTCGCCGCTGCTGCAAAGTAACCATTTTTGGGGCGGTCTTAAAACGACCGCCTTAAATTTTTAAAAGAGGTGGTAATATTGATAAGCCTATATACAGGAACTCCCGGCAGCGGCAAATCATATCATGCAACTGAAAAAATCGATATTGCCTTACGCCGCGGCGTTAATGTAATATGCAATTACAGCATAAAGACCAATGCCAAACATAAGGGTATTTTCGTATATAAAAAGAATGCTGATCTTACAGTCGACTATTTAATGAAATTTGCCATGAAATTTCATAAGCCCGATAAGGAAAGCCAAACCGTTATAGTCATTGATGAAGCCCATATAAAATTTAATTCCCGCGGCTACAATATGAAAGAGCGTTTGGAATGGCTGGAGTTCCTCGCTGTTACCCGTCATATCGGTTATGACGTGATCCTGATCACCCAGAATGACCGAGCGATCGACCGACAGGTAAGAGGACTGATTGAGTACAATTTCAAGCACCGTCAGCTCACCGCTATGGGCTTCAAGGGTTGGTTTTTAATATTTATCTGTCATAAAAAGTTTGTATACGTCAAGTATTGGTATGTCCTTAATGAAAAGGTAGAAAGCTATTTCTTCAACATCAAGAAAAAGGTTACATCACTTTATGACACTTTTGCCTTGTTTAAGGATTACATACCTGAAGATACAAAAAAGATCGATACTAAAGCTTGCATATAGGGGAGGGAAGTACATTGAATTTCTGGAACAACATTACCGACGGTATAAACGATGTATTCAATGAAATATTTCAGTTTATACTGCTGCTCCTTCCCGATAGCCCATTTAAAGATTTCAGTTTACCCCCTGAAATCGAAACCTTTTTAGGCTATCTGAATTATTATATTCCCTTTGCTGAAATGGTTGCGATCGGTCTTGTGTGGATTGGCTGCGTTGCTATTTTTTATTCATATCAACTAATATTACGATTTATAAACGCTATAAAATAATTTTAGCGGCGCCGCGTATGGGGGAAAGCGGAGCGAGAAAAGGGGGACCCCATGCGCGGCGCCGGAGAATTATTTTTACGTTTTAAAAGGAGAAACAATAATGAAAAAATTACTTAAAAAAACACTTATAATCATTATGTCCGTAGTTTGTGCATATTCTCTCTGTTCTTGTGAATATCATAGACCCTATGCTGCTTCCGCTGGAATTGAATTAGGTGTTAATTCCGCTTTACATCAGCTTGACAAATCAGCTTGACAAATAAAGCCATTTGGGGGTTATTTTATGAAGATTTTCATTAAAACTGTTTGTATAACGCTTTGCATAAGTTTTTCAATACTGTTTTTTTCTTCTTATAAAATTATTGAAGCTGCTGCAGTTGCCGGAGCTTCTGTTCCTTTTTTCTCTCTTTCCGGTTCAGATCAGAAACTATTTTTATCATTTCTTGAGGATGTTATAAATGGTCTTATGTCGTCTCCTGATCGTCCTACTACATATGTAAAAGACGGTGTAGAGTATGAATATACCCAGTCTAATTTATATTCCGATACTATTGAAATTGCAGAACAGTATGTAACAGGTTTAGTAAATGATGAAAATTTTCTCCAAAGATTTGAAAGCAACATACAAGCTAAAAACGATATACCATATGTAATAGTTGATAAAACCGTTGCAGCTGTTAACACATCTTTAAAAGGTGCTGTTTATGGTGCTTCAGGCGGTATTAAATTAAAATCAGATGACTACTTAAATTCGGTTTCTACTGCTGTTTCTTCTTTAGGATCCGGAGCAGTCGCCGGTATTGTTACTGGCATAACTAACGTCAACGGTAAACCCCAAAAAGTAACAACAACTTATTCCCCCGAAGTTATTGAAGCTTTTGAGGACTTGGGAATAACCTATACAATGACACCAAGCATAACAGATGTACATTTACATCATGGTACTTCCACAATGCCGGCTAATTTTTCTATGTGGCAGTATTACGGATTTTTTATTATCGCAAATGGCAATTTATATATGTTTGGTAACCCTGTTACCTCTTCTGCTTCCTTGCTGAATTATACTTGGGAAAGTAGCTGGGGTGCTCCAATGTTTTCTATGTCCGGGATTTTTGCTTTCAATAGAAATAGTTCTCCTTCTGCTCCTTATCTTCCTTCTGAATATGTTCAAGAAATGAAATTTTGTGAGGTTGACGGGCGATTGTGTATTGCTGCTTATCAGTATTATATAAATAGCAGTAAAAATACTGCTTATGAATATCAACTTATATTCGGAAATCCTGAGCCTACTTTATATCCCAAACTTTTTGAAAAGCCCGTTTATTCTGTTTCTCCTAATTGTCAAACATCTTTTCAAAATAGACAAATGGATAATATTTGCTTTTACAATATATTGGATAGCAGCGATATATTAAGTGAAACAGATGTTTTGGCGAAAAATTATGAATGTTGCGGATATATAGAGGGTTCATCTACCAATTATTTTATATCGACAAATAACTTAGGAACTGCCGCTAAAATTATTGGTCAACAGTCTACTTCTGTTTCAGGCGGTGAAAATACATTTTACTCTGAGCTTTCGGATATAGAGAAAGCAATATATGCATTAGCGCAGCAGCAGGGAATTACATACGAGGAAATGCTCAATCAGTGCAATATTTTGATAAACGAAAACGGCGAAATGTATTTAGAGGGCTTGGACGGAGTATCACAAAGTATAGAAAGCCTTTTATCCGAGTTTGACAAGCTGATTGAGCAGGGAGATATAACCAATGAAAATATAGCTGCTTCCACTGAACAGCTTAAAGCGATCCTTGAATATCTCAAGGGCTTAAATATTGAGGGTTTAGGCTCCTATATACAGGAGCTTGAAGCAACCTTGGACGGATTAAGGCAAGGAGACGAGGAGAGGGAAGCGATACTTGGCGATATTTCCGGACAGCTTACCGACATGAAAGAATATCTTGATTCACTTGGTCTTTCTGATGTAGCTTCCGATATAAAGAATATATCCCAAATTCTCAGTGACGCAGCGTCAAAAGAACTCGATGTAACGGAAATAGAAAATATAGACCCTGATTGGTATATTGAAAAATTTCCTTTTTGCCTGCCCTTTGATTTTTACCGAATAATTACCTTGTTTGTCCGGGACCCTGTCCCGCCCGTTTTTACTGTTCCGATCCAAGCCGAGTTTACCGCATTTGGATTGGATCAATCCGTTGATGAAGAGATAGTACTTGACTTGACTGTTTTTAAAATTAACGGCGTTGACATTGTTCAGGTCGTTTTAAATTTCGTTTGCATATTGGGATTTGTTCTTATGCTTATCCATAATACTACAAAATTCTTTGTTTAATGAGGTTTAATATTATGTGTCACATATTATTAAAGGATAAAACCCAAACATTTAAAAAATTAAAAAAAGACGGCTGAAAGCGGTGTACCCACCTACGCTAACAGGTGGGTACTAACACCATACAAACAATGCGTAAAGCAGTATTACAAAAACGTTTGCAGGAGATTGAAAAAAATGGACGAAAATTGTATTTTGGTTGACTGGTTTTCTGCTTCAACAAAGATTTATGATCCTGTATCTTTGATTGATTACCTCGGTCTTGAAGCCGAAAGCTTTCAGCACATTCACGGCTTTTATGGTTATGCAGATCGCCTTTACTTCGGTGGTATCTCCATACATTATAATCATGCTGTAAACGATATTTCAGAAGTTTTATTGGAAATGTCGGGTAAAGGCTGCCGACAGTTTGAAACTTCTGCCATTGTTTCTTTTATGCAGCTTTTTGATGATGTAAAAAACGGTGATTTTAATATCACACGTCTTGATATTGCTTATGACGATATAGACAAAGAAGGCGGAAATGGTTTACTTGATATTCAAAAAATACTAAGGTACACACTTCATCAGCGTTTTGTATCAAAATGGGGAGGCGGTGAATTGCTTGATGGATTCAAGATAAATGGAAATAATGAGCCTATGACACATGCGCTTACCGTTCAATTTGGCAGTAATCAATCTGACATAAAGCTGAGGATATACGACAAGGCGCAGGAGCGCGGCGGCTTGGATTATCACTGGATAAGAGCCGAAATTGTTTTCAAACGAGAACGCGCCCTCGAGTTTATAATACAGTGTCTCTCCGGCAAAAGTATTGGTACATTATATGTGGGTTGTTTAAGAAATTACCTCCGATTTATCCGGCTCGACCACTCGCGCCGGGAACGCTGTTCCGTTATAGGCTGGTGGGACAACTTCCTAAATCATGCCGAAGCTGTAAAGCTTTTTACAAAGAAAGATATAGATTATAACTTAGACCGTGTTTGCAGCTATGTTTTAGGTCAAGCTGGTAATAGCATAATGGTATTTTTAATCTGTTACGGGGTTGAGGAGCTCCTTAACGATATAGTTAATCGAAAATCCGATCTTAATTTAAATCAGCGTATGTTGGTTTATGAATTTTGTAAGGATCACCCAGAATTAAAAGACGATGTAAAAAAAGTAATTGAAATGCTTTCCGATCGGAGGCACTCAAAAGATAATGAGTGATTTATACATACTCCCCGAAAGCTTCCATCCGTTCAATAACTGCCAAAAATGCTTGTGTATGATGTGTGCGGATTTCTATATAGGCGGCTGCCGCGCCTGTCCGTTTTGCTATTATCTTGGCGGCAAGGTTGCAGTTAAATATTGCAGATATTTTGTACCGCACGGTGCGCCGTGGCAGGTTAAATCGTGGTATAGAGATTTTTTTAAAGCTCCGTTTAACGAAAAATGAATTTGACAAATTCAAACCGTAGTGATACAATAAAAATAAAAAAAGCTCAACATGAAAAGCTGTGATATGGATTTA
>CAYLJL010000002.1:22789-24916 GCA_964384005.1 uncultured Lachnospiraceae bacterium
CCTTAATTGCGTAAAATTTTCATTTTACGCAATTAGATATATCTTTCTTTTCTTCCCTATTATTCACCCATATCAAAACATGTGAAATAAATGACAAATCATCCATCAACATTCAGCTACCGTTCAGACTCCCCCCAATACCTTATTGACTTTTTAGACCACATGTCCGTAATCAAAGGACGTTCAGCACTAACAGTAAAAAATTATTACTGTGACCTGCGATTATTTTTGCGTTATTTAAATGTAAAAAACGATCCGTCCTTAACCGATGCGGATTTTTCCGAAATTTCAATTTCCAACACTCCCGACTCTTACGTAAAATCCGTTACCTTAACAGATATAATGGGATTTTTGCATTTTACAATGGACGAGCGTCAGAATCATCAAAAAGCCCGTGCCAGAAAAGCCGTTTCCATAAGACAGTTTTTTAAATTTTTAACCGACAATAAAGGTTGGTTCGAGGTAAGTCCCGCTGCCAAATTAGAGCTTCCGTCACCCAAAAACGCGTTGCCGAAGCATTTGACTATTGAACAGGCTAACCAGCTCCTCACCGAATGTTCTGATATATCGGATTGGGCAGACGCGAGAGATTACTGCATGATAACATTCTTTTTAAACTGTGGTATGCGTTTATCCGAGCTGGTAGGAATCTCGGTAAATGATTACATTAAATCTGTCGATCCCAAAACAGGCGTTACATATTCGTTTTTAAAGGTAATTGGAAAAGGCAATAAGGAGCGTGTTATATACCTTAATAACGCTTGTGTGTCCGCCTATGAAGCTTATATGAATATAAGACCCAATGTTCAGAGTGAAAAAGCTTTGTTTTTAAGTAAAAGGTATAAAAGAATATCCAACAGGCGTGTCGAACAAATAATTGAGGAAAAAATGATGAAATCGGGACTTGCAGGTTATGGCTTTTCCGTCCATAAGCTCCGCCATACCGCCGCTACCCTTATGTATCAGAACGGTGTTGACGTTCGCATTTTAAAAGAGGTATTGGGGCACGAAAATCTAAATACAACTCAGATATATACACACGTTTCCGACAATCAAATAAAACAGGCTATGGATCAGAATCCCCTCGCAAATGTAACAGCGCCAAAAAACAAAAAAACGGACGAAAAAGAATAGTACAAGGTATTTGGTGATAATTTAAAAAATTATTTTTTATTTTAATGATATAAAAACGTTTTAAGTTAATTTAGCTAAACTATTACCCGTGCACTTGTAGAAATTGACAATATTATAAAAAAAGTCTTGTTGAAAATATCTATTGAATTTAAATTTCCATTAAGTTATAATTAACTTACAGTTAGCTTAACGTGCTTTCTGTTAATTTTATGGTACTTAAACAAATTTTATGGAGGATTTGAAATGAAACTTAGAAAAGTTTTAGCAGGAGCAATTGCTTCAATATTAGCTGTAAGCTCTTTAGCTATATCTGCAAGTGCAGCTCTTTACGTGCCTAAAGCTAAAGTTACCGATGCAAACGGAAACGTATTGGGAAAATTGAATGAAAAGCTTCAGCTTCTTGATGACGAAAAGAATGTTATAGGTACATTGGGCGATGACCGCATCACTGTTGTAGATGCGGATGGAAATGTTCTCGGTACATGTGAAGAGCAGCAGCCCGCATATGGTTTGTCTATCTCAGACTGTTCGTGGCTTATTCAGCTTTATAATGTCTGCGATGAAAGCGAAAACAAACCCGCTACGGATTTCGGCATTGATGTTACAAAGGTAGCTTCAATGACGGCTTATCTTGAAGCAGTAAAAGGCGCCGATGAGGAAATGTGAGTTGACCTTGATCTTTACGATCCCGCTCTCGACGGATTCGGAGGAAACTTTATTTATTCCGCAAACGGCGGTACGATCGGTAAAAACAATTTTGATTCACCCGCATATAAAGAAGAATATGTTGATGAAAACGGTCAGACGGTACCTGCCAAGAGCATGTATCAAAAATATAACTGGCCCAACACAAACGAATGGTGGGGACTTCCCGAGGAAGGCGATACTCCGGAAGGCTTTGAAAACGGTAACCAGGGTACGGTTGACTACGGCAAAAAGCTTCATCTTGAATATATCAGAAGGTTAGCTTAGTCCCTGACCTATGACCTAGCT
>CAYLJL010000003.1:0-21828 GCA_964384005.1 uncultured Lachnospiraceae bacterium
CGGGTATAACATTTGCCAAAAAAGCAATAAAAGAACTTATGGAAATCAAAATAAAATACCTCCCAAAAACAGACTGAAAAACAATCAATAAAATACTTTAAGAAAAAACAAAAACGAAATAATTAATAAAATCAAGGCACAGGGTCATATCCGCCCTTACAGAAAGGGTTGCACCTCAAAACTCTTTTAACCGTAAGATAAGTACCTTTAAAAAAACCGTATTTTGAATAAGCCTCGTAAGCATAGCTTGAACAAGTCGGATAAAATCTGCAGCAAGGTCTTTTAAGAGGTGATATAAAATTTCTGTAAAAGTTAATAATAATAAGACAAATTTTTTTCATAAATACACCTCGTTATAGTTTTTATAGTAATCGCAATCATATATAGAAAGTCGCAAAATCTTCAGACGAAACAATTTTTTTATTATTATTTATGCTGAAATTGCTGTAACTTGTGTTTCTTAATCAAATGTATAAGAGATTTGTTTATACATTCAAAAGAAACGCCGCTGCAAGAGTTTCTCGCGATAACAACAATATCAAAGCCACGTTTAATATTTTCCTCCGACAATCGATAACTTTCCCTTATAAGTCTTGTAACCCTGCTCCTGACAACGCTTATACCGACTTTTTTACTTACGGAAAGACCAAGTCTGTTAAAATCCTCTCCGTTTTTCAAAACATACATAACCAAATATTTGTTTGCGATAGATTTCCCTCTGTTATAAACAAACCTGAACTGATAATTTTTTTTTAAAGACTCCGTAAAAATCAAGACATTCAATCCTTATACTAAGAATAAAAGGCCACGAAAAGCGGCCCAGTTTTACAAACCATAATCAAAAAAAAGGCGCCGATTACAACGCGAGAGAAAGGAGTAAAATTCCCCTTTCTCAAAAAATACAATTATATAATTAAGCAGATAAAACCTTTCTGCCCTTTCTACGTCTTCTGAGCAAAACCTTTCTGCCGTTTGACGTACTCATTCTTTTTCTGAAACCGTGAACCTTGCTTCTTTGTCTTTTCTTTGGCTGAAATGTCATTTTCATTTAAACGCACCTCCTTCTTAAATAAAATTAAAAAATACATCAACTATAAATTTGATTTATGGCCAAACACTGCTTTCATTATATTAGATAACAAAAAACAAGTCAAGTAAAAACAAGAAAAAAAAGAATATTTTTTTAAATATTTTTAAAAATGTTATATTTTCGCAAAATATTTTTAACATTTCAAAAATATTTTTCGGCTCCAAAAACTTACACCCGTCGGAATAGCGGCAACGCCCGCGCTTGCAGTTATAGAAATCAATTTTAGGTTACTCATCTTCCGTCTCTATGCTTTCTTCCTCGATTTTAGCGATACTCATAACTTTAACATTCTCGCCCACGTTAATAAGCTTAACTCCCTGGGTAATTCTGCCGGAATTAGAAATATCCCTGACTCTTATCCTGATAACGACGCCGTCGCTTGTAATCATTATAAGCTCCTCATTATCGTTAACTATACTAACGCCGACAAGATTTCCGGTTTTTTCGGTAATTTTATAACCTTTAAGGCCAAAGCCGCCTCTCGACTGAATTCTGAACTCATCAGCGCCTGTACATTTTCCGAAACCTTTTTCTGATACAATAAGTATCTTATACCCCTCGTTGATAACCTCGGCGGCAATAACCTCGTCACCGTCCCTGAGTTTTATAGCGTGAACGCCTGCGGCGGTTCTTCCCATAGCCCTGACGTCTTTTTCATCAAATTTAATAGTCATACCGAACTTAGTCGCCAGAAAAATAAGGTTGCCGCCGTTTGTTTTTTTCACAGAAATGAGTTCGTCGCCATCTTTAAGATTAATAGCTATAAGACCCATATTTCTTATATTGGAGAATTTGTCTGTTGCGACCTTTTTAATTATGCCTTTTTTGGTAGTCATAACAAGATAGTCTCCATTTAACGGAGTATCCTCCACGCTGTTTTCAAAATTTTCCAAAACAGCCTCGTCCTCGTCGGAACCGACAAAACTATCCGGATTATAATTAAAATCCCTGATAGGTATAACAGCGCTTATTTTTTCGTCTGAGGACAAATTATTTATTAAATTAATAATCGGCGTACCTTTGGCGGTTCTTCCGGCCTCAGGGATTTCATATGTTTTAATTCTGTACACCTTTCCTTTATTTGTAAATAAAAATATAAAATCGTGGTTTCCCGAGAGAAAAATATTTTTAACGAGGTCTTCGTCCCTCGTCTGCATACCGATTATACCCTTACCGCCTCTGTTCTGGCTTTTATAGGTATCAAGAGGAATGCGTTTTATATAATTAAGTCTTGTAAGGGTAATAACGCTCATTCCGTCCTCAATAAGGTCTTCTTCGTCAATTTCGCCGAAATCCTGAATAATCTTGGTTTTTCTCTCATCGCCATATCTTTTTTTAATAACTAAAAGTTCATCTTTAATAACTTGAAAAAGTCTGTTTTCATCAGAAAGAATTGCTCTCATTTCGTCGATAAATTCTAAAAGTTCCGAATATTCGTTTTCAAGTTTTTCTCTTTCAAGACCTGTAAGGCTTCTTAAACGCATCTCAACAATAGCTGTAACCTGAGGCTCTGTAAAATCAAATCTTTCAATAAGCCTTTCCTTTGCCTCGTTTGTGGTATGAGAGCTTCTTATAATGTTTATAACCTCGTCGATGTGGTCAAGAGCCTTTAAAAATCCCTCAACGATGTGCGCTCTTTTAAGAGCCTTGTCCAAATCAAATTTAGTTCTTCTTGTAACTACGTCCTCCTGATGCTCAATATAGCAAAGGAGCATATCTTTAAGATTAAGTATTTTAGGCTCGCCCTTAACTATTGCGAGAAAATTAATGCTGTAAGATTCCTGAAGCGAGGAATATTTATAGAGCTGGTTTAAAATAACAGTGGCGTTTGCCTCTTTCTTGCATTCAATAACAACTCTTATACCTTCCCTGCTTGTTTCATCGTTAAGACTTGATATACCCTCAATTTTTTTATCCTTGACGAGTTCTGCTATTTTTTCAATCATACGGGCCTTATTGACCTGATAAGGTATTTCAGTGACAATAATTCTTTCCCTGCCGTTTGAAAGAGTTTCAATTTCCGCTTCCGAGCGGATATTGATTTTTCCTCTGCCTGTCCTGTAAGCGTTCAATATTCCGTTTTTGCCTAAGATAGCGGCTCCGGTAGGGAAATCAGGGCCTTTGATAATTGATGTAAGTTCGTCTATGTCCGTGTCCTTTCCCTCTAAAATACGATTATCAATTATTTTCACAATACCGTCGATAACTTCACCCAAATTATGGGGAGGTATATTTGTAGCCATACCGACAGCGATACCGGACGAACCGTTCACCAGAAGATTGGGAAATCTTGACGGAAGGACTTCCGGTTCTTTTGTTTCCCCGTCGTATGTATCAATAAGATTAACGGTATTCTTTTCAATATCAGCGAGCATCTCAAGAGAAATAGGACTCATTCTCGCCTCGGTATACCTCTGCGCCGCGGCAGGGTAACCGTCAACATTCCCGAAATTACCGTGCCCGTCCACAAGAGGATAACGCATTGAAAAGCTCTGGGCAAGTCTGACAAGAGCGTCATAAATAGCGGCGTCGCCGTGAGGATGATATTTACCCATCGTGTCGCCGACAATTCTGGCACATTTTTTATAACCCTTGGAAGGGTCTAAATTAAGTCCGTTCATAGCGTATAAAATACGCCTGTGAACAGGTTTGAGTCCGTCTCTGACGTCGGGGAGGGCCCTTGCCACAATAACGCTCATAGCATAGTCTATATAAGACGTTTTCATTTTTTCGGAAATCTCAACATCCATAATTTTATCAAATTGATTTTCCATAAACTGTTTCCTCCATATTTTCCGCGGCGTCTGTCTTATCACACATCAAGATTTGTAACATACTTGGCGTTTTCCTGAATAAACTCTCTCCTTGGTTCAACCCTGTCGCCCATAAGTTTTTCAAAAATCTCGTCGGCGACTCTGGCGTCGTCCATAGTCACCCTCATAAGTATTCTTCTTTCAGGGTCCATAGTCGTGTCCCAGAGCTGTTCCGGGTCCATTTCACCAAGACCTTTGTATCTTTGTATAGGTTTAAGGTTATCCCTTCCGATTTTGTCAAGAATTTCGGTAAGTTCATCGTCGTTATAAGCGTAATACTCCTTTTGGCCCTTTTCAATTTTAAACAAAGGAGGTTTAGCGAGATAAACAAAGCCCTGTTCAATAAGAGGAGCCATAAACCTGAAAATAAAAGTAAGCAGTAAAGTAGTAATATGCGCGCCGTCGACGTCGGCGTCAGTCATAATAATAATCTTGTGATACCTGAGCTTTGAAATATCAAAATCCTCGTGAATACCCGTACCAAAAGCGGTAATCATCGACCTTATTTCCTCGTTTCCCAAAATTCTGTCAAGCCTTGCCTTCTCGACGTTTAATATTTTTCCTCTGAGGGGCAGAACCGCCTGAGTTTTGGGAGTTCTGGCGTCAACGGCGGAACCCCCCGCCGAGTTGCCCTCGACAATATAAATCTCGCACTTTGAAGGGTCTTTTTCCGAGCAGTCGGTAAGCTTTCCGGGAAGTCTTGAAACTTCAAGAGCCGACTTTCTTCTTACAAGTTCCCTTGCCTTTTTAGCGGCGTCTCTCGCTCTTGACGCGACAAGTGCCTTTTCAAAAATAAGCTTGCTTACGGCGGGGTTTTCCTCAAGAAAATAAGTAAGTTTTTCGGTCAGAACGGATTCAACGGCGTTTTTAGCCTCGCTGTTTCCGAGTTTGGTTTTTGTCTGTCCCTCAAACTGAGGATTTTCTATTTTAACGCTTAAAACGCAGGTAAGACCTTCTCTTATATCATCACCGGATAAATTTTTATCGCTTTCCTTTAAAAGCCCAAAACGCTTTCCGTAATCGTTTACAGTCTTTGTAAGTCCCGCTTTAAAACCGGCTAAATGAGTTCCTCCGTCGGTAGTATTTATATTATTGGCGTAAGAGTAAACAGACTCGGCGAAGCCGTCGTTATGCTGAAAAGCTATCTCAACGGAAATATTGTCCTTAACGCTGTCGCAATAAAAAATATCGCCGTAAACAGGAACTTTGTTTTTGTTTATATACGCCACAAACTCTTTTATACCGCCCTCATAATGAAAAATATCAGAAACAGGCTCGTCATTTCTGAAATCACTTAAAATTATTTTCACGCCTTTTGTAAGAAAAGCCGTTTCCTGAAGGTGTTGATATAAAACATCATAATCAAAAACAGTTTCGTCAAAAATCTCACCGTCAGGCTTAAAATGAATAAAAGTTCCGGAAAGTTCCCTGTCGCAGTCTTCCGCGGCAGTTAATTTGTCTAAAGGTTCTCCTCTGGAATAATGCTGTTCGTAAACCTTGCCATCATTGTAAATTTTAACGGTAAGCCATTCGCTCAAAGCGTTTACCACCGACGCGCCGACGCCATGAAGACCGCCGGAAACCTTATACCCGCCTCCGCCGAATTTTCCGCCGGCGTGGAGAATTGTAAAAACAACCTCAACAGCGGGAATACCCCTCTGAGGGTGGATTCCGATGGGAATACCCCTGCCGTTGTCTTTAACGGATACTGTGTTGTCTTTATGAACTGTTACCTCAATTTCCGAGCAAAAACCTGCTAAAGCCTCGTCGATAGAATTATCCACGATTTCATAAACAAGATGATGAAGTCCTTTGGAAGACGTACTGCCTATATACATTCCGGGGCGCACTCTTACAGCCTCAAGTCCCTCTAAAATTTGAATTTGATTCTCATTGTAATCCGACGACATAAAAAATCTTCCTTTCACTGAAAGTCAAAAGAATACCCTGTTTTGGTTTTATACTAAATAAAACGGTATTCCCGAAAAAATAGTGTCAAAAAAACTCCGCAAAAATCAGCAAAAATCAATTTTTAAGCATAAATTTCGCAATAGTGTCAAGTCTTTTTTTTATTGTTTTAACAGATACAGAAGAAAAATAAGCTTTAGTTTTGCCTTTTTTTTCGACAACAATAAGAGAGCGCCGTATTTTGCTTAGATTAACACAATTTTTATTTTTTCTCATATTCTCAATAAAATCATTATTAACATCGCCCGTCATATTCTCAATATCTATAACAGCTATAATGTCATCATAAAAAATGTTAAAATTCGAGCCAATATTTAAAAACACCGAAACCTCTCCCGAAACCCGCGAACCCGCCGCGGAATAAAAATTAACGGACATTACATAACATAAAAAAATGCCGTACAAAAGGTTCAAGAACTTAAAAATCTTTTAAAAATTGATTTCCATAGTCCTCAAGCTATTTATATATTATACCACAAATTCAAAAATTTCACCAGTATAATTTTCAAAAATTTTTCACAAATCAAGGAAATCAATTTTTACGGCACAGCCGAAAGAAAATTTTAACTTTTACTTGAGTAAAATAAGCGTTACCGCATATACTTTTTTTCCACTCTCCCGTCCTCAACAAAAAAAATTCTCGCCTTTGTACCGTATTTTTCCACAATATCGCTGACTCCGGTACAAGTGATAATCACCTGAATATCTTTTATGCTTTCCAATAAAAAGGCCTGTCTTTTCTCATCAAGTTCTGAGAGAACGTCGTCAAGGAGTAAAACAGGTTCTGTATTTTTCTCATTTTTTATAATTTCAATTTCAGCGAGTTTAGAGGATAAAACGGCGCACCTCTGCTGTCCCTGAGAGCCAT
Source organism: uncultured Lachnospiraceae bacterium (assembly GCA_964384005.1). GTDB lineage: Bacteria > Bacillota > Clostridia > Lachnospirales > CAG-274 > MGBC114079. The sequence goes on from CAYLJL010000003.1 coordinate 6,740, forward strand.
AATCTTTTGCATCAAAACCGTTTATCAAAAAAGAAATATCGTCTTTGTGGGGTCCTGTACTTGTCGTACCATAAAAAATATCTCTATCAATATTTTTTTTAACTTTTTTTTCAAAATCAGAAGTTGAGACACTTGGCTTGTATATAATTTCAAGATTTTCCTTCTCGCTTGTAATTTTAGAATAAACCTTCGCGGCAATTTCAGAAATATTATCTACAAAACTTTGTCTTTGCCGTATAATTTTCCCGCCGAATTGAACAAGCTGGATATCCCATGGAAACAAAGTATCTTTAAGGGATTTATCTTTCTGAATTTCTTTAAGCAGATTATTTCTCTGTTTTAAAATTTTGTGATATTGTCTCAAATCGTAATAATAAACTCTGCTCAGCTGACACATCTCAAGGTCAATAAATCTTCTTCTTTCAGAGGGACCCGCTTTAATAAGCTGCAAATTCTCGGGAGCAAAAAGTACAATATGCAAAGAGCCGAAAAGCTCGCCTATTTTCCTTACAGGAATATTATTGACAGCAATCCATTTTTTCATATTTTTCTTTAAATGAGCGTCAATCTTATCATAAAAAGTATCGTTGCGCACAAATACTTCAAGGTGGGCCTCATTTTCTTCAAAATTAATCACGTCTTTATCAATATGAGTTTTGTGGCTTCTTCCCGTAGCGCAAAAATAAATGCCCTCAAGTATGCTTGTTTTTCCCTGGGCATTATCTCCATAAAAAATATTCACATTTTTATCGAAATCTATTTTAACATTTTTAAGATTTCTGAAATTCTCGGCAATTAATTTATCAATATACATAATAAAACTCCTAAAAGGATTAAAATTACGTTCCTTCCGAATTTTTGAAAAATAAAGCTGTCGGTGTATTTTTTCTGGAAAAATACACCTCGGCATATCTATGGCAAAACATTACGCTACTTTTATTTTACCCATTTCATACACTTCGACTACATCGCCCTTGTAAATCTTTTTCCCTTTTTGAAAAACAATTTCGCCGTTTACCGAAACTCTGCCCTCCAGAATAAGATTCTTTGCCTCTGAGCCGGATGATACGGCGTCGGCGAGTTTAAGCAACTGACTGAGCTTTATAAATTCCGTACTTATGCTGATTTCCAAAAATAAACACCTCCGCCTTAATTTTTCATTCTCAAAGGTAAAATAAGATATTTATAATTACCGTTATCCGTGCTTTCGATAATACACGGACTCAGCTCCGACATAAATTTAATATTTATCGTTTCATCGTCAATAGCCTTAAGAGCGTCTATGAGATATCTCGGATTAAACCCGATTTTAAGGCTTTCCCCTTCGGTACTGACAAAAACCTCCTCATAAGAGGTGCCCATTTCCGTATTTGATGTAATAACGATTTTTTCTTTCTCAATACTCAGTTCAACAGGACTTTTCTTTGAATCCCTTGAAATAAGCGTCGCTCTTTCAATAGAATTCAGAAAATCCTGCCTGTTGACCTCAACAGCCGTTGTGTACTCATTAATAAAGCTCTGTTCATATTTGAAAAACTCTCCCTCAAGAAGTCTTGATACCACAATAAACTCCTCCGTTTCAAAGAGGGCGTGATTATCGGTAAAATACATTGAAATAACCTCGTCATCCTTATCCGAAAGAATCCTGCTTATCTCGTTCAGAGTTTTTGAGGGAACCACAACAGAAATATTTTCGTTGTCGTTAGTTAAATCTGTTTTTCTGAAAGCCACCCTGAAGCCGTCGATAGCGACAATATTAAAACAATCTTCTTTTATCTCGATAAGTTCGCCTGTCAGAATAGGTTTTGAGTCCTCGACAGCGACGGCGAAAATAGTTTGTTTAATCATATTCTTAAAAACATTTGATTTTGTTTCATATTTGATATTTTTTTCCACAACAGGAATTTTAGGAAAGTCTTCTCCCGGAAGACATAAAATTTTAAACTCCGATTTACCGCTTTTTATAACGGCGACATTTTTATCGTCTGTCTGAATAGAAATATTGTTGTCCGGTAAATTCCTTATAATTTCAAGGAACATTTTCGCTTCCGGAGCGACAATACCTTTTTCCATAATAACTACGTCGTTTTTCATGTTGCTTGTTTCTATAGCTAATTCAAGATTATTAGCCGTAAGCCTGACTCCGTCGTTATCGGCCGTAATTAAAATACATTCGATAATTGGCATTGTTGTTTTGGAAGCGACTGCTTTCAGAACTATATTTATTTTAGCGAGAAGTTCTTCTCTTGTACAATTTATAAACAACCGAAATACCTCCTTAAAAAAACTTTGGAGGCTCTGCCTCCAGACATTCGCAAGCCTTTAAAAAGGCCTGACCTGAATTTTGAAACGGAAAACTTCGTTTTCCTGAAAAAAAATATTATCCACACAGCTTCACATTGTGTATAACATACATATATATATAATTAATAGATAGTAGTAATAGTAATAGAAGACGGGATAAGTGGATATCCCCCTCAAACGAAGAAGATAAAGGAATTTTACCATGTATAACAACGTGGATATCCTCTGATTTATCACATTACTTATCAACAGAATCAACAGCGAAAACACATTCTGGCAGATATTCACAAATTTTAAACGAAGTTATTAACAATCAGTCTTTTTTCAGAATAGCCTCAATTTCGGAGACATTTTTAATAATTCCGGGATTAGCGTCTTTTTCGATACCTTTGAGTATGTTTTCATAGCCGTTAATAACGGTAGAGTGGTCCCTGCCGCCGAAAGAATTTCCTATGTCAGACAGAGGGCAGTCAAGAAGCTTTCTGCAGAAATACATGGCTATATGTCTTGGATATACGATATTTTTGCTTCTTCTTTTACCTTTAAGGTCGGTTACCGATATATTAAAATAATCGGCGACGACTTTTTGTATATAATCAATAGAGAGTTCTTGTTTTTCGGAATTTATAATCATATCTTTAATAGCCAGTTCCGCAAGAGTGGGGGAAAGAGTCTGATTTGTAAGTTTGGGATAGGCTATTATTTTGGTGAGAGCACCTTCAAGCTCTCTAATGCTTGACGTGATTGTTTTAGCGGTAAAACGGAAAACGTCTTCGGGAATTTCAACGTTTTCAAGTTTTGCTTTTCTTTTGAGGATTGCGACTCTTGTTTCAAAGTCAGGTTTCTGGATATCGGCTATAAGCCCGCATGAGAACCTTGACCTGAGCCTGTCCTCAAGAGTAGGAATTTCTTTGGGAGGTCTGTCGCTGGATATGATAATCTGTTTGTTAAGTTCCCATATAGTATTGAAAGTATGGAAAAATTCAACCTGAGTCATTTCTTTTGAGGCGATGAATTGAATATCGTCAATAAGGAGCATATCCACTTTTCTGTATTTATTTCTGAAAGCCTCTGTTGTTTTATCCTGAATAGCGATAATAAGCTCGTTAAGGAAAGTTTCGCAGGAGCAGTATATCACCTTGGCTTCAGGATTTGTCTCAATTACGTGATGAGCGATGGAGTGCATAAGGTGAGTTTTTCCGAGTCCCACGTTTCCGTAAAGAAAAAGAGGGTTATAGGCGATACCGGGGGCGTCCGCGACGGCGACAGATGCGGCGTAAGCCAGCTGGTTGCTGTTTCCCACGACAAAATTCTCAAAAACATATTTGGGATTTAAAGGAGACGACGCATAAGTCTCCATATTATTTTTAACGATTGTTTTATTTGAGTTTTTCGATATTTCAGGCTCTTTTGTCTTTTCCGGGACATTTTCGTTTTTGAGCAGATTGTCTATGTAGGAGGGGTCGATAATTTCTTTTATAACAACGTTGATTTTTTTTCCCGTAACGGAGGTAAGAGCTTCCTCAATAATGTTTATATACAGAGCGTTCAGCATTTGTTCCGACATACCGTCGTCTGTTTTAAGAACAAGAATAGAGTCAGTCATGATAACCGGTTTTGTTTTGCCAAACCATGTATTAAAAGGAGTCGGACTTGTATTTTCCCTTATAATTTCAAGAGCGTTTTTCCAGATTTCGTTCATAATAAAATTACCCCCAATGCAGACGCGAAAAATAAAAAAGTAAGTGCAAAAATTGTTGATAAATGAAAGTAAGCTGTCGAAAACAAAAAAAGTGTGCATATTGAGGAAAAAGTAATCAACAATATGTGGATAAAAAATAAAAACAAAAATACAAAGTAAAAGTAATTAACACAATTAACAAAATAAAAAAAAGTTATTCCCAGTAAAATTTTAAGATAAAATTAAAGGAAAATGATAAAAAATATAAAGTTATCAACAGAGTTATCAACAAAATGTGAATAACTTATGCTTAAAATCATTTATAAACAATAACACAAATATGATATCAAAAAAAATGTGGATAAGCAAGAAAAAAAACTACAAAAAAACAAAATTATAAACAATTAACAAATAAGTGTGGATAAACTTATAAACAATATACATATATAAGGGACGTCTGAAATTAAGAAAATACCGCGGGAAAGAAAATAAAAAATTTTTCAAAAAAATAATTTTATTTAAATCGATAAAACTATACAAAAAAATAATTTTATATGATATAATTCAAATACTGAGGAAATATTTCATAAAAGATAATATGAAAAAAACGTAAAAATTGATTTATGTGATTTTTAATATTATGGAAGTCTTAAAATTTTCAGCACAAAATAATAGACCTGTCTAATAAAAGAATATTCTTAATATATTATGGTTTATTAAATATGATGATTTTCTGAAACTTTTCTGTGTATTCTTTTATTGTTCAGCTATAACCGGGATTTGAAAGGAAACGAGGATAAATGAAAAAATTAGAAAAAATAATAGTTTTTTTTCTTGTAATAATTCTTATTTCTTTAAATGTGGTTTTATTTTCGGTATTTTTTGTTTTTTCCGATGAGGATATAAAAAAATTTATGGATTTTAGTGAGGAAATTGTAGAAACAGAGGAAGAATCAATAAAAAGAGAGGTTATAATAGACGAATATAAAGGTGAATTTCAGGTTTATCAGAACGATAAACTTATAAATAGTTTTTTTGATTTTAACGAAGCGGTGGAATACGCGGCAAAATATGAAAACGCCTCTGTAAAAAGGTATAACGGAAATTTCTGGCTTTGGGACAACACACCTCAGTATAACGTTTACCTTGACGGGGAAGATACTTTTACCCCCTTTAATTCTTTTGCTGAAGCGTCGGCTTTCGCGAGGGAAAACGAGTATGCCGATATTTATTACAGAAAGAGCAATAAATTTGTGTGGAACAACCATGAGGAACTTAAAAATTTTACAATAAAAGATGTTGAGCATATAACTCAGCTGCCGGAGCTTAAAAGGGGCTGTGAGGTTACGAGTCTCGCGATGCTTTTGAGGTTTAAAGGATTCGATACTGATAAAATGACTTTGGCGGAGAAAATAAAAAAGGATACGACGCTTTATAATGAAATTGACGGAAAGATTTATTTCGGAAATCCCAACAATGGCTTTGTGGGTGATATATACGACTATTCAAAAAAAGGGCTTGGAGTTTATCATCTTCCTGTGTTTGCTCTCGCGTCAGAATATGCGGGAACGGATGTTTTGGATTTAACCGGCTGTGAGTTTGAGGACTTGTACTATTTTATAAATAAAAACTCGCCTGTCTGGATAATTACAAATACGAAATATAACGAGCTTCCCGAAAAAAGTTTTGAAAACTGGATAACTCCTGACGGCGAAGTAAGGGTGACCTATAACGAGCATTCTGTTTTAATAGTAGGCTATGATGACAAATATGTTTATATAAACGACCCTTTATCAAAATTCGGATATACAAAAAAAGAAAAAACGACATTTATAAAGGCGTGGAAACAAATGGGAAGACAGGCAATTACAATAAAGAAGTAAAGAAATAAGGAAAAAGGAGAAAATATAAAAAATGAGAAAAATAGACATAGCGGAAATAACTGAAGCGGTAAAAAATCTTTGTATAGAATCGAACTGTATTTTAAACAGCGATATTTACGATTCAATAAAAAGCTCAGCTGAAAAAGAGATATCCGAGATAGGAAAGGATATTCTGGAAAAGCTTGTGAAAAACGCCGATATAGCAAAGGATAAAATGAAACCGATTTGTCAGGATACGGGTATGGCGGTTATATTTCTGGAAATCGGTCAGGACGCGCATATAACGGGCGGAGACTTGACGGAAGGAATAAATGAGGGAATAAGACAGGGATATTCCGAAGGTTTTTTAAGAAAATCTGTTGTGAGTGACCCCCTTTTGAGGGTTAATACAAACGACAATACGCCGGGTATAATACATTACGATATAGTTTCAGGAGATAAAATAAAAATCACTGTCGCCCCGAAAGGATTCGGAAGCGAAAATATGAGTAAAATATATATGTTAAAGCCGTCTCAGGGTGAGGAGGGGGTAAAAGAGGCCGTTTTAAAAACGATAGAGCTTGCGGGTTCAAATCCGTGTCCGCCTATGGTGGTCGGCGTTGGAATCGGGGGAAATTTTGAAATGTGCGCTTATTTAGCCAAAAAGGCGCTTTTAAGGCCGATAGACAAAAGCTCAGAAATTACCCGTATAAGAGAGCTTGAGGAGGAACTTCTGGAAAAATCCAATAAGCTTGGGATAGGTCCGCAGGGACTTGGCGGAAAAACAACTGTTTTAGGTATTAACATAGAAACTTTCGCCACTCACATAGCGGGACTTCCGACAGCTGTAAATATAAGCTGTCATGTTACAAGGCATAAAGAAATCGTGCTCTGAAAAAGTTTAAGAAATTATGAAAGGCAAAGGTAATATTTATGAGAGAAAAAGCGATATTTTTTTATAAAGAAAAGTTTTTCCTGCTCGCTCTGGTTTTATACTCTTTAATATTTTTATTTGTCGCGGGAATTTTTTGCGCCGATAATTTTTTATCAGAAACCTATACCGCAAAGGATTTCAAAAGTCCATATACTACAGACGAACGGAAAATAATAGACGAGTCCGACAATATTATAATTTTTACATACGGCCCTTATATAAGTTTAAAAGAGGGTAATTATAAAGTACGGATAAATTATCAGTCAGAAAGTGACAATTCATTTGATATAACCTCTGACAGCGGAAAAAACGTTCTTGTCAACGGAGAACTTTTAAAAGATGAGAAAACCGCCGAGGTTGAGTTAAAAATCGAGGACGGCGCTAAAAATCAAGTTGAAATAAGGACTATTTATAACGGAAACGGAAGTTTTGAGTTTGAGAGCGCCGAAATAACAAGAATTGGTATTTTAGGCGGAGATGTGGCTAATCTGGCGGGAATGATTGTATTTCTGGCAGCTATGCTGTTTCTTTTTAAACAAAAAATAATAAATAAAATTACGTTTTTAATTATAACGGGCTTTTATATTTTATTTTTTGGGTTTATGTGGCAGAAAACAGAGTATTTCGCGGCGGGCTGTTCGGCTCTTATAGTTTTTACGGCGGTATTTTTAAAATTCGGTAAACATATTGAAAATACACTTAAAGAAATAAAAAGCGAGGAAATAATATCACTTATTATAACCTCCTATATGGCCGCGTCTCTTATGTTTTTGTTTGTAAGCGATGAAGCCGCCGATACCATTGATTTTATCACGGCGGTGGGATTTTTTAATCTTTTGTTTTATGTGAGTTTATTTTGCGGTATTCTTTTTATAATAAGATTTCTGAGCAAAAAATCTTATATAAGTTATAGAATAATGTTTATTTTTACTTTGATTTACTCGACAAAAATAATTTTCGCGCTGGAAAATAATCTTTATTTTGAGATAGGCGTAATTTTGATTATGCTGTATTTTATTTACTTTTTGTTTAAAGATGATAAAATGAAAATTATGGATATAAAAATAAATGATAAAACAGCGTTTGTAATTCTCAGTATTTTATTTTTATGTACATTTTATTTTATAGCCGTAAATACTATATATACTTATAAAATATATTGGAAATCTACCTATGATTTTGGTATTTTTATACAAATGTTTGAGAATATGGCAAAAACAGGTCTTCCTGTTACAACCTGTGAAAGAGGAGAACTTCTTTCTCACTTTTTCATACATTTCTCACCGATATATTATTTGATACTGCCTTTTTATTATGTTTTCAGAAGTCCGGAGGGTCTTTTGGGGATTCAGGCTTTTGCCGTGTGTTCCGTCGTTTTTCCTGTTTATTTTATTTCGAGAAAATTTAATAACTCACCTCTTTTGAGTCTGATTTTATCAGCGGCGGTTCTGGCGTTTCCGGGATTTATGGCGCCGGCGTATTTTGATTTTCATGAAAATAAGTTTTTAGCGGTAATGATACTGTGGTTTATATATTTTATGGAAAAATACAGAGAAAAAAGAACAGGAAAAAATCTCGCTCCTTTGTTTATATTTGAGGCGCTTACTTTAATGATTAAAGAAGACGCGGCGCTTTATATAATCACTCTGGCGCTTTATTACATAATCGCTTGTAAAGAATATAAAACAGGGTTAATTGTTCTTTTTTCATCAATAATTTATTTTATAGCGGTTATGGCATTTATACAAGCGAATGGAATGGGACTTATGGAATCTCATTATGGTTTATATTATCTTTCCGGACAGGACGGGGTTCTTAAAATGTTTGTGAATATTATACAAAATCCCACGTTCCTCATAAAAAATATGTTTACGGAGAAAACCTTTACTTTTATTCTGTATATGCTGGTGCCGTTAATGTTTATGCCTTTTATGTGTAAAAATTACAAAAATCTGATTTTATTAATACCTTTTGTATTCATAAATCTTATGACTAATTACAGTTATCAGAGTGATATAGGTTATCAGTATACTTATGGAACGGGAGCTCTTTTGATATTTTTGTTTATTCTGAATTTAAAGGGCAAAAAATTAAATTTTCAATATACGGTGTGTATAGCCGCCGTATTCGCCTCAATTTTTATGCTTTACGCCTATAAAGGCGAATACCTTGTAAAAGCAAAGCATAAATACGAGGAAAATACGGAAATGTATGAAAAAAGAGATAAAATCCTTGAGGAATATATTCCGGAGGACGCTTCTGTGGCGGCACAGACATTCATACTTCCTCATTTATACAAAAATTATGAACTGTATGTCTTTGACAATAATTTTGATTTTGACAAGCAGGTGGATTATATAGTTCTTTATTTCGATGATACGGATTATATAAATTTAATAGACGAAAGCGAATATAAAACGATATATTCAGATGAATTTTTAATTTATGAAAGAAGGTAAACCTAATGAGTATAAAACTTAATGTGCCCGTTGACAGAGAAACGGCGGGAAAACTCAAGGCGGGCGATATTGTTGAGATAAACGGAACCATCTATACGGCGAGAGACGCGGCGCATAAAAGAATGCTTGAGGAATATGAAAAAACGGGAAAACTTCCCTTTGATATAAAAAATCAGGTTATTTATTTCGCCGGGCCCGCTCCGGCAAAGCCTGACGAGCCGATAGGCTCTGTCGGGCCGACCACAAGCTACAGAATGGACTCATACTCCCCGAAAACAATAGAACTCGGACTTACCGTAATGATAGGAAAAGGTTCAAGAAGCGGGGCCGTCATAGATTCAATGAAAAAATATAAGGCGGTTTATATAGGCGCGATAGGAGGCGCGGGGGCGCTTTTGTCAAATCACATAAAAAAATGCGGGATAATAGCATATCCCGATTTGGGAGCGGAAGCGATTCATAAGCTTGAGGTTGTTGATTTTCCCGGAATAGTTATTATTGACAGTCTTGGAAACAATCTTTATGAAACGGAGGTATTGAAGTATAGAGAAATATAGATATATAGTCAATAAACTTGAAAATGAGCAAAAGGAAGCGGGCTGAAAATTATTTTTGCAGGGCGGCGGAAGTAGAGCATAGTTAGCCGCCTATGCTGGCTGACCAAACATAAGCAAAAAGGATTTCTGGCCGCCGAACCTGTTTATTTTTAAGTTGATTGACTGTAAACAGCTTGCGGGCAGCGCCCACGGTCTTATTTTTTGTTGAATTAATTTGTTGTTTTGCTATAAAATAATAAAATTTTATAACAGCGAAACGAAAGTTTCGCGTAAAAGTTTGCGGAGTCTGAGGCGGGAGCTTCAGGACTTCAGAAAAAATAAAAAAATAATAAGGAGTGTATTTTATGAGTACAAAAAAAGTTGTGGTTTTGGCGGCGGGACAAGGAACGAGAATGAAGTCGAAAGTGCCTAAAGTCCTTCATAAACTTCTTGATAAAAAAATGATTGATTATGTTATAGAGGCGGCAAAAGAAGCCGGCGCTGAAGAAATATGCGCCGTTATCGGACATAAAAGCGCTATGGTAAAAGCGATGATAGGCGAGAGTGTTTCTGAATTTGCGGTTCAGAAGGAACAGCTTGGAACAGGCCACGCCGTTATGCAGGCGGAAAAATTTATAGGAACAGAGGGAGACGTCTTGATTCTCTGCGGAGATACGCCTTTAATAACTGCCGAGACAATTAAAAAGCTTTTTGAGAATCACAAAAATAATGGAAACAGCGCTACGGTTGTTTCCGTAAAACTTAAAGACCCGTCGGGGTACGGCAGAATTGTAAGACAGAATCACTCCTTTTTGAAGATTGTGGAGGATAAGGACGCTACGGAAAAAGAAAAAGAAATAAACGAAATCAATACAGGCGTTTATATTTTTAAAGCTTCTGAGCTTGCCGAGAGCTTTAAGGAGCTTAAAAACGATAACGCTCAGAATGAGTATTATCTTACGGACTGCCTTGAGATTATAAAGGAAAAAGGCTGTAGAGTGGGTGTAATGGTGGCGAGAGATGAAAACGAGTTTTTAGGGATAAACTCAAAACTTCAGCTTTCTCAGGCAGCAAAAGTAATGAAAAGAAGAATTAACAAGGTTCATATGATAAACGGTGTGACAATAGAAGACCCTGACAACACATATATCGGAAAAGATGTATCAATAAAACCCGACACCGTTATCCTGCCCGGAACAGTTATCGAGGGGAAAACTGAAATAGGTACGGATTGTATAATAGGCCCTAATTCAAGAATAACAAACTCGATAATAAAAGACGGCGTGACAATTCAGGCTTCAGTTTTGTTAAGCGCCGAGGTTGATAATTATACTACGGTCGGGCCTTTCGCGTATTTAAGACCTAATTCAAAAATCGGAGAGCACGTAAAAATCGGAGATTTTGTGGAAATTAAAAACTCTACAATAGACGATGGGACAAAAGTTTCTCACCTTACCTATGTCGGCGACTCAGACGTAGGAAAAAATGTAAATTTCGGATGCGGAACGGTTACAGTAAATTATGACGGAAAAAATAAATTCAGAACAACTATAGGAGACAACGCGTTTATCGGCTGCAATACAAATCTTATAGCTCCCGTTGTGATAAAAGACAACGCGTTTACTGCCGCCGGTTCTACCATTACTTTTGACGTGCCGGAAGGTTCTCTGTCCATCGCTCGGGCAAAACAGGTCAATAAACCCGGCTGGAGAGAGAAAAAGGAAGAATAGGCGCGCGGTACAGTCAATCAGCTTATTATCCCGCGGCCGCGGGAAATTAAAGGAAATACCGCACAGTTGTGCGGTGTTTCCAAAATAAAAAAATCGGGAGGTTTTTATGGGTAATTATTTATACAACGGAGATATCAAGATTTTAAGCTGTAACGGAAACAGAAAGCTTTCGGAAGCAATAGCCGGAAATCTTGATTTAAAAGTGTGTGACGCGGAGGTTTCAAAGTTCAGTGACGGAGAAATAAGTATAAAAATTAACGAGCCTGTGAGAGAATCGGACGTGTACATAATACAGCCGACGTCATCGCCGGTAAATGACAATCTTATGGAACTTTTAATAATGATAGACGCGGTAAAAAGGGCGTCGGCAGGGCGGATAAACGCTGTGGTACCCTATTACGGGTATGCCCGTCAGGACAGGAAAACGAGAGCGAGAGACCCTATAAGCGCCAAGCTTGTGGCGGATATAATAACCTCCGCCGGAGCTGACAGAATTTTGACAATGGATTTGCATTGCGCGCAGATACAGGGATTTTTTAATATTCCTGTTGACCATCTGTATGGAATGCCTATTTTGGTGGAATATTATAAAAATAAATTTGAGAGTTTTGACAATGTGGCGGCGGTATCTCCTGATTTGGGAAGCGTAACAAGGGCAAGAAGTTTTGCGGAAAAGCTTGATATCCCGCTTGCTATTATTGATAAAAGAAGACCTAAGGCGAATGTTTCGGAAGTTATGAATATAATCGGAAAAATTGATGGTAAAAACGTTATACTTGTAGATGATATGATTGATACGGCGGGGACTATTGTAAACGCGGCTTCAGCGCTTAAAGAAAGGGGCGCTCTTGATGTGTATGCCTGCTGTACTCACCCTGTTTTGTCGGGAAAAGCGATAGAGAGGATAGAAAATTCTGAGATAAAAGAGCTTCTTGTACTTGATACGGTAGAGCTTTATGAGGAAGAAAAATCTTCTAAAATCAGACAGGCGAGCGTTTCGGATATTTTCGCGAAAGCTATTTACAGAATTCATAACGGTATGCCTGTATCAACTATATTTGATACTAATCCTGTCTGATACTGCGGCAATCCGGTTTATTAATGTGAAGATTTGGAGACTGTTGCGGCGCTTATTAAAAAAGGGTTTGACCCTAAACTTTATAACGGAAAGCTCTGCTTTCCTGAAAAAATAAAACTTCAAAGCATCAACTTTGTCGATACTTTGAAGTTTTATTTTTAAGTTTCATCGTCAGGTTCGGCGTCGTCAAAATCAAATCCATACTTTTCGTTTTCAATGTCAGAATTGAGGAAAAAGTCCTCTATGTTTTCAAAAAGAGGATTTTCTTCCGAAAAATCCGGTTTATTAAATGGATTTTCAGAAATATTGTCATTATTAAAAGAAAGGTTTTCATTTTCGGCGAAAGAACTTATATCCTCAAGCATTTCGTCAAAGCTCAGACCCGGTTCAAGCCACTCAAATTCTTTATATATGGAATAGAGTTTGGGAGCGTTATTTGTGGCGACATAAATAAAAGCGAGGTCTAAAAGGAGCGTCATGTAGAATTCCTTTTCATCGTCTTTGTTTTCATTTTTCAAGTCCTTTAAATTATGGGAGTTTTTAAAGTAAGACGTAAGGAAAATTAAAATTTTTTCAGCTCTTAAAAATTCTTTTTCTTTTATATATGTTTTTGCAAGCATTGACGAGTCTCTCGCGTATTCGTCGTTATTTTCGCCCAGAATATTTTTTTTAATCTCGAGGCTTTCCTCATACATTTTTTTAGCACGTTTGAAATCATTTTTTTTGAAATATATGTCGCCTATGTTTTTTAAATTAGATGCATAATAAAGATGATTTTTGCCGACAATATTTTTGATGATATTTAACGATTTTATCCGTAAAGTCAGCGCCTTGTTCTCATATCCGAGACGGAGATAAGAATTAGCGAGTTTGTTCAGGGCTTCGGCATAATAAGGGTGGTTTTCTTCAATGTAAATTTTTATAAGTTCTACAGATTTTTCATAGCAGTTTTTAGACTCAAGAAAATTTTTGTTTTTATCGTATATAAAGCCAAGATAATAAAGATTTTTTAAATATTCCTCAGAACGGGCGCCTTTTACTTTTTTTATTATTTCCAGAGCTTCGGCAAAATATTCCGCGGCTTTGTCAAAATCCTCCGCTTCCTCAAGGTCATATCCTATAAAATTAAGGTTGTCTGCATAGTCAAGGTCTTTTTTCTCTCTTAAAGAAAGAGCCTTTTTATGATAAATAAGAGCGTTGTCATAATCGTCCGTTTCAAAATAAGAGCTTCCTAAATTTACAAGGCAGTTTATATAATCGGGGTGGTTTTCTTTTAAAATATTTTTTCGGATTGAGTAAATTTCCTTAAAAGTTTTAAGAGACGCGTCGTATTGTCCCGAATTGCTTAAATCTATGGCCAGATTGTTTAAAATATTTGTGTACTGAAGGTTTTTTCCCTGTAATTTCTCAAGGATTTCAGCGGATTTTTTAAATAAGGAGACAGAACTCGTAAATTTGCCGTCCTCGGAATAAACACAGGCGAGATTATACGCGTCGTCACAAAAATAGAGATTATTTGTACAGTTATTATATTCATATATTTTTAAAATTCTTTCACCGGTTAAAATAGCTTTTAAAATATCGTTGTTTTCATATGCTTCAAAAAAGCTTTTTCTTAATCGATTCATTTGATTTTTATGCAATTTAGTCACCATAACCTTTCTTAACGCGGTATTTTTTTACCGGAATTGTTGTAGGACAATTCACAAAATTTTTAGGGGAAAACAACGGAATAATTCCTTTATATATCACGTTTTGTTAAAATATGCCCGCTGATTTTCCTGATTTGCTTTAATCAGTGTTTTTTAGTAAATCAAAGGCTTCCCTTATTACCTCAAAGGAGTACCCTTTTCTTAGAAGAAAGCCCTCTATACGGCGTTTTTCTTTTATGTCATAGTCCCATACGCCATATTTTTTCTCTATAAGTTCAGCGGCTCGTTCCGTTTCGTTAAGGCTGTTTTCCGATAAGACTTTTTCGATTATTTCCTCGTGAATCCCTCGTTGCTTTAATTCATATTTAATCCTTTCCCTGCCGAAGCCTTTTAGATTAAATTTATCCCTTAAATATTCTCCGGCATAGGCATAATCGTCTATATATCCGTATTTTTCAAAGAGAGCGGTTACTTTTTCGATAATATCGTCGGTAAACTCCTTTTCTTTAAGTTTATTGACAATTTCTTTTTTTGTGCGCTTTTTAAAATTTATGTATTTCAGAGCCGTGTCTCTCGCTTTTCCGAAAACAACGTTTTCTTTTATGTAATTGAATTTTTCCTCAGAAATTTCGTCGCAATTTAAAAGCTTATAATACAAAATATCAATTTCATCAAGTCCGAAAGCGAATTTTCCCTCAATAAACACAGAATATCTTTTTTTATTGTGTTTTTGCTGTTTAATATCTGTTATCTTCAAGTTATCACCTTTGTCAGTAAATATATCGGGGCGGAAATATTATACTTCTTTCGAAACTTCATATTGATACAAATATTTTTTTGTTGGACCGGAGTA
>CAYLJL010000004.1:0-19803 GCA_964384005.1 uncultured Lachnospiraceae bacterium
GGTACGCCGACTATGGGCGGAATTATGATTTTAATAAGTCTGCTTATTGCGTCAGCTTTCTTTTTAAAGGACAATATGGACGCTGTTATGGTTATATTTGTTACAGTGGGTTATGGTATTATCGGTTTTATAGATGATTATATTAAGGTTGTAAAAAAGCGTTCGCTTGGATTTAAAGCGTATCAGAAACTTATTTGTCAGCTTATTGTAACAGGTGTGTTTTTATATTATATTTATAATTATACAGATATTGGTACGGAAATATATATTCCATTTACCGATAAAGGGACTCTTAATCTTGGCTGGCTCTATATTCCTTTTTTCTTTTTTGTAATGGTCGGTACCGTGAACAGCGTAAATCTTACAGATGGGCTTGACGGACTTGCCGCTGGCGTTACAGTTTTGGTTACCGTATTTTTTATGTTTGCCGCAAAATCTATGGAAAGCGGTATTTTTCCTATTGCGGGAGCGGCTGTCGGGGCTTTGTTGGGTTTTTTGCTTTTTAACGCGTATCCGGCAAGGGTTTTTATGGGTGATACGGGTTCCCTTGCTTTGGGCGGATTTATCGCAAGTATGGCTATTCTTATGAAAATGCCCGTTGTTTTGGTTATTGTGGGATTTATTTATGTATGCGAGTCTTTATCGGTTATTATTCAAGTGCTTTATTTTAAAGCTACCCACGGAAAGCGTATATTTAAAATGGCGCCTCTCCATCACCATTTTGAGCAGTGCGGCTGGAAAGAAACCAAAGTTGTTACTTTATTTTATGTTATTACTTCTATATGCTGTCTTGTGGGATTTTTGGCAACAAAAAACCTTTTTTGACGCAGAACCTCAAAAGAAAATCAGCTGTATTTTAGTCAGTTAGTCTTGCTTGCGAATGAGCCGGAAGTAAAAAGATAAATACCGACTATAGTTACTTATTAAAAATTTTAAATTATAGCAATCTGTAAGATTTTTCAGGCAGAGAAATAAAATGCTACTCTTAAATATCAGTGCTGTCAAAAGTTTATTGTATCGTTATTTTATTGCTTTGCCACAGTGATTATATAAATTGTTTCGGGAGGATTTTTTGATGAACTTTAAAGGAAAAAAAGTGCTTATCGCAGGGATTGCGAGAAGCGGTATTTCAGCGGCGATATTACTTAAAAAACTGGGTGCTTTTATTACTATCTCGGATTCTAAAACGGAGGATAAGATTATTGATGAGGCAGCAAAGCTTAAAGCTTATGATATTTCGTTGTATCTTGGAAAAAATCCCGACGATATCGCGGCGGAACAGGATTTGATTGTTTTGAGCCCCGGCGTTCCAAGCGATTTGCCTTTTATATTGAAAGCAGAAAAAAATAACGTTTCGGTGTGGAGTGAAATTGAACTCGGATACAGACTTTGCCCTTGTCCCGTTATTGCTATTACCGGAACAAACGGAAAAACAACAACAACTTCTCTCGTGGGAGAAATTTTTAAAAATTATGCCGAAAATACGGCAGTTGTGGGTAATATAGGGATTCCTTTTACGGAAAAGGTTCTGAGTCTTGATGAGAAAAGTTTCGCAGTCGCGGAAATAAGCAGTTTTCAGCTTGAAAAAATTGTTGAATTTAAACCAAAAGTCTCCGCTGTTTTAAATATTACCCCTGACCACCTGAACAGACACAAAACTCTTCAAAATTATATACAGGTAAAAACTCGTATTTTTGAGAATCAAAACGAAAATGATTATCTTATTTTAAATTATGACGATTCAGTGTGCAGAAATATGAAAGATAAGGCAAAGTGCAGAGTTTTGTATTTTGCCGAAACCGATTCCCTGGACAAAACGGGACTTTTAGAGGGTGTTTATTCGGATATGAAAAGTATTTTTGTTAAGTTTGGAAATTATAATCAGAAAGTAATTGATGTTTCAGAACTTAAAATTTTGGGACGACATAATGTACAAAACGCTATGGCCGCTATTGGAATAAGTCTTGCCGCTGAAATTCCTATGGATATTATTATCAATACTCTTAAAAATTTTAAAGCTGTTGAGCATAGAATTGAATATGTAACGACAATTAACGATATTGAATTTTATAACGACTCTAAGGGTACAAATCCTGACGCCGCAATTAACGCAATTAACGCTATGAAAAGACCTATATGTTTAATAGGAGGAGGTTATGATAAAAAATCGGATTTTGACGAATGGATTAAGGCGTTTGAGGGAAAAGTTAAATATTTTGCCATAATCGGCGAGGTTTCCGGTAAAATTATTAATACCTGTGAAAAATATGGTTTTAGAAATTATGAAAGAGCTGATTCGCTCGAAGACGCCGTTAAAATGTGTTTTGAAAACGCGGAAGAAGGAGATTGCGTTTTACTTTCTCCTGCCTGCGCAAGCTGGGATATGTTTGAAAGTTATGAGCAAAGAGGGCGCTTGTTTAAGGAATTTTCCATTAACATTAAAGCTCGGAATTCTTATGCTTTATAAGCGGGCAGTTTTTTATAATCCTTTAACAGGCGTTTTATTATTTTGTTACCGCAAATTTTACAGACAGTTATAATTCGGGTAGGTGATTTTTATGGCAAGAACCGTTGAAAACCTTAAAGAAGAAACGAAGATACTTATATCTTCCGTTGTCTACGCGGTTTTAATCGCAACGGTTTTACTTGTTTTGTCAGGCGTTATTATGGTTTTCAGTGCAAGTTATTACAGCGCGGGAAACAGCGCGGACTGTAATTATGACATATATTTTTATTTAAAAAAACAAGGTCTTTGGGCCGTTATTGGATTTTTCGTTATGTATATGATAAGTAATTTCAATTACAACAAGCTCAGAAAATTTATACTTCCTTTTTACATAATATGCAATATATGCCTTGTTCTGGTTCTTTTTATAGGTACAGAGGCAAACGGGGCTAAAAGATGGCTTCCAATCGGCCCTATTAGTTTTCAGCCTTCAGAGGTTACTAAAATAGCGATGATTTTATTGCTCGCGAATTTTATTTCCAAACATAAAAAAATATTGAATTACTGGAGAGGTTTTTTTTCCTGTATGATTATAGTCGCTTTGCCTGCCGGTCTTGTCGCAATAGAAAATATGAGTACTGCTATTGTTATTTCGGTTATCGGTATGTCGGTTGTTTTTGTGGCAAGTCCAAGGATTGTTTATTTTGTCGTCGGGGTTCTGGGCGCTGTCGGAGCGGGTATAGGAATGCTTCTTTTTGGAGAACAATTCAGAATGGGCCGTATTATGGCGTGGCTTGACCCGTTTTCCGACCCTTTGAACAAGGGCTATCAGACCATTCAGTCTTTATACGCCATAGCCTCGGGCGGTTTATTTGGTCTCGGACTTGGGCAGAGCCGCCAGAAACTCGGATATATACCGGAGGGGCATAATGATATTATATTCGCTATTATTTGTGAGGAACTGGGACTTTTTGGCGCGGCAATCCTCGTATTTTTATTTATAATTCTTATTTGGAGGGGTCTTAATATCGCTATGAATTCAGTTGATATGTTTGGCTGTCTTATTGCTTCAGGCATTGTCGTAATGATTGCTATACAAGTTATTTTAAATATTGCCGTTGTTACAAACACCATTCCTAATACAGGCGTGCCTTTGCCTTTTATAAGCTATGGCGGAACTTCTTTAGTTTTTATGATGGGCTCAATAGGACTGCTTCTCAATATATCAAGATATTCTAAAGTCGTATCAAGAAGATAAATTTATGTAACTATATAAATTCTTTGATTAACCAGAATCCATAAGTGACGCTAAATGTAATGCTCTCAAAAAAATATTTCAGGAAAACACCGCATATTTTGGATTGTGCGGTATTTTCCTTTTTATAAACTGTGATTAAATATCATAGCCTTGCATAAGCTTTGGGTGCTTTAGTGTTATATATCTCTGATTTATTGCTCCATTTGTTTTCCTAAAAATCCGGAAGCTGTCTGAGCGAGTTTTTCTTCCACTTCTCCCATTTTTTTGTCGTCGGAAAGCATTACTACTGCCCCAAGAACATCTCCTTCTGAAATAATAGGAGTTATAAGTTCGTGATTATAAATGGATTCGTCATCGTCTTCTAAAATAGGAACAAAGTCCGTATCGTTTCTTGTGGCTATGTGTATATTTCTTGTATTGATGACTTTTTCAAGTTCTCCGGAGATGTGCTTTTCCATAAAATCTTTTTTTGCACCGCCTGAGACGGCTATGATTTGATCTTTATCCACAATACAGGTTATATGTCCGGCGTTTTGTGCCAGACTTTCAGCGTATTCTTTAGCAAACGCTCCCAGCTCGCCTATAGGTGAATATTTTTTTAAGATTATTTCTCCTTCTCTATCTGTAAAGATCTCAAGAGGATCTCCTTCTCTTATTCTTAAAGTTCTTCTTATTTCTTTTGGTATGACTACTCTACCTAAATCATCTATTCTTCTAACAATTCCTGTCGCTTTCAATTTATATTACCTCCTAAACAAGATTGTACGACTATTATTTGTTTTTAAAGGATTTTTATACCGATTTTAATATTATAAAATATGGAAACAAAACAAGTCTAAAATTTTGTTGATATTTTTAAGGAAACAACCGTAAAAATAATAAAAATAATTTTGTGAAAAAATAAGTTTCAGGTATGCTGAAAAAACTCCGGTTTCTTTAAATAATTTTTACTGAGATATATTTTGGATGCGAAAGCGCTGAATATTTTCCGTTTACACTAAAATTATTTTTATTTTTGAATTGCGGGCATCTCCTTGAGTTAAAAAAAGCTGATTAACTTATATTTAAAAAATAATTATGGGGTTAATCCGCGTTTTTATTTTAAATAATATTTTTAATATGGCTTTTATTTTAAATTTGGAAAATTATTTTTCTTGTCTTTTATGCTGTATTTCCTTAATTTTATAGTTTCAAAAGAAGTTTATTGTTTCGCTATAATTGGCTTGTCTACAAAAAATTGAAATAAAATTAAAAAAAAGTATTGACATATTTTAACGGCGGTGATATAATACAGCTGTTGTGACATTAAGAGCGTTGAAGCGAAAGGTTGCCGTAAATATATACGGGTTTTTTCGCAGAGCGATGTCCAGTTCACGAAACCGGGCGACAAGGTCACTGTACTTAATATATTTTAATCCATTTATTCGAAATGTACGGGTATTATGTGTTAAATATTGTCTATGTGCAGTCGCCGCTTGTCGTACTGAGTAATTATAAAAAGTACGAAAAGGAGGGGACTTTTTTTATGGCTAATCAGAAAATCAGAATCAGTCTCAAAGCTTATGACCATAAGTTAATTGACCAGTCCGCGGTTCAGATTATTGAAACCGCAAAGAAGACAGGCGCTAAAATCAGCGGACCTATTCCGCTTCCTACAAAAAAGGAAGTTGTTACTATTTTAAGAGCTGTTCACAAGTATAAGGATTCCAGAGAACAGTTTGAAATGAGAACACACAAGAGATTGATTGATATTTTAATGCCAACCGCCAAAACTGTTGACGCTTTGACACGTCTTGATTTGCCGGCAGGCGTTGATATCACTTTGAAAATTATGAAATAAGTCAAAAATTACGGTTTATATAAGTACGCCTTATATTTGCCTATAATGATTATCCCTTTTTGGGACAATCCGCTGTAGAGTTTAGGAGGTACGAAAAATGAAAAAAGCTATTATAGCTAAAAAAATCGGTATGACTCAGATTTTTACCGAGAACGGAATTTTAATTCCCGTTACTGTTCTGGAAGCGGGTCCTTGTGTTGTCACACAGAAGAAAACTGAAGAAAATGACGGCTATACCGCTATTCAGGTCGGGTTTGGCAATATTAAGGAAAAACACGTTAATAAGCCTTCAAAAGGCCATTTTGATAAAGCAGGAGTCGTTCCGGCTAAAGTGTTAAAAGAATTCAGGCTTGACAATATTGATGAGTATGAAGTTGGTTCTGAAATTAAAGCCGATATTTTCACTGCCGGAGATAAAGTTGACGTGAGCGGTATTTCCAAAGGAAAAGGTTTTCAGGGTGCTATTAAAAGACATAATCAGCACAGAGGACCTATGGCTCACGGTTCAAAATATCACAGAGGTCTTGGTTCTTTATCATCGGCTACTACGCCCGGTAAAGTTAAGAAGGGTAAAAAAATGCCCGGACATATGGGTTCGGTTAATGTTACCATTCAAAATCTTGAAATTGTTCGTGCAGACGCAGATAAGAATTTACTTCTTATTAAAGGCGCCGTTCCCGGAAACAAAGGCTCTGTACTTGTTATTAAAGACAGTGTAAAGGCTTAATGATAACTTTACGAAAGGAGGAATAAACGGTGGCAAATGTTAAAGTTTTAAATATGAGCGGAAGCGAAGTTGGTTCTATCGAACTTAATGATAATATTTTTGCGGTTGAGGTTAATGAACACGTTATGCATCAGGCGGTTGTTCAGTATCTTGCTAATCAGAGACAGGGTACTAAAGGTACAAAAACCCGTTCCGAAGTAAGAGGCGGCGGCAGAAAACCCTGGAGACAAAAAGGTACGGGACGCGCAAGACAAGGCTCTATCAGGGCTCCTCAGTGGACAGGCGGCGGTGTTGTTTTCGCGCCTAAGTCAAGAGATTATTCTTTTAAACTTAATAAAAAAGTTAAAAGGCTTGCGCTTAAATCCGCTCTTACTACTAAGGTTAAGGAAAATAAACTGATTGTTCTTGAGAATCTTAATCTTGAGCAAATAAAAACAAAAGAAATGAAGAATGTTCTTAACAATATTGAAGTGTCAAAGGCTTTGGTTGTTCTTGAGGATGGAAATAAAAACGCTGTTTTATCCGCAAGAAATATTCCTGATGTTAAAACAGCATCTGTAAATACTATTAACGTTTATGACATTCTTAAATATGATTCATTTGTTGTTACAAAACAAGCTGTTGAGAAAATTCAGGAGGTGTACGCATAATGGCTGATATTAAATATTATGACGTTATTTTAAAGCCTGTTGTTACTGAAAAAACAATGAATGATATGGCTGACAAAAAATACGCTTTCTACGTGCACCCACAGGCTAATAAAAGCCAGGTTAAAGAAGCTGTTGAAAAAATGTTTGAGGGAACAAAAGTGGCTTCCGTAAATACTATGAACGTAGTTGGCAAGGTTAAAAGAAGAGGTTATACCTCGGGCAGAACAAATAAGAGAAAAAAAGCTATTGTTAAGCTTACTGCCGAAAGCAAGGAAATCGAAATCTTCCAAGGTATGTAAGGAAATGCCGGTTTGCTCAGAAATTAAAAATTGTTTTTCAAAAAGGAAAAAGCGTCAGGTACGCTTTCTTTGAAAAGTTATTTTTAATATTCTTAAAGCGGAGTTTCCGTAATTAATCAGATGTAATGATACACACGGATACGTGTGAGGTATAAATGTTTGAAAGGAGTGTAAAAATTGGGTATTAAAAGATTTAAACCTTATACACCTTCAAGAAGAAATATGACTGTGTCAGATTTCTCTGAGATTACTAAATCAACACCCGAAAAAAGCCTTGTTGTTCACATTAAAACTACAGCGGGCCGCAATAATCAGGGTAAAATAACCGTTCGTCATCACGGCGGCGGGGCTAAAAGAAAATACAGAATTATTGACTTTAAACGAAATAAAGACGGTGTTCCGGCTAAAGTTGCCGCTATTGAATATGACCCCAACAGAACCGCTAACATTGCTTTGCTCCATTATACAGACGGTGAGAAAAGATATATCCTGGCGCCTAACGGTTTAAAGGTGGGGGATACTATCAGTAATGGCCCGGACGCCGAGGTTCATGTGGGCAACGCCCTTCCTATGAGAAATATCCCTGTGGGTGCTGAAATTCATAATATTGAAATGAAACCCGGAGCAGGCGGACAGCTCGTTCGCGCAGCGGGAAACGTTGCTCAGCTTATGGCTAAAGAGGGCAAATATGCAACTGTCAGACTTCCTTCCGGTGAGATGCGGCTTCTCCCTATAGACTGCCGCGCTACTATCGGTCAGGTGGGAAATATTGACCACGAGCTTATTAATATCGGTAAGGCCGGCAAAAAACGTCATATGGGTATAAGACCTACCGTAAGAGGTTCCGTTATGAACCCTAACGACCATCCTCACGGCGGCGGCGAGGGCAGAGCGCCTATCGGTCGGCCGGCTCCTTGTACTCCTTGGGGTAAACCAGCTCTTGGTTACAAGACTCGTAAAAAACACAAGGCAAGCAACAAATATATAATTCGCGGCAGAAATAAATAATAGGAGGTAAGCTTTATGAGTAGATCAATTAAAAAAGGCCCTTTCTGCGACGCTCATCTCCTTAAAAAGGTTGATGCTCAGAACGCGGCTAATACAAAGAACGTAATTAAAACATGGTCTCGCCGTTCTACTATATTTCCTGAAATGATTGGTCACACTATTGCCGTTCATGACGGAAGAAAACACGTACCTGTTTATATAACCGAAGATATGGTTGGTCATAAATTGGGTGAGTTCGCTCTGACAAGAACTTACAGAGGTCACGGCAAAGACGCTGAAAAAAAATCAAGAGTTCGCTGATAATTGTTTTGGAAGGAGGTAGTCTTTCATGGCTAAGGGACATAGAAGCCAGATTAAAAGGGAAAGAAACGAACAGCATAAAGACAGGAGACCCCAGGCTCACGCTAAATTTGTAAGAGTTTCCAACACTAAAGCTAAAATCGTTTTAGACCAAATTAAAGGCAAAGGTATCGAAGAGGCAATGGGTATCCTCGCTTACTCACCGAGATATGCCGCTGAAATTATTGAAAAAGTTTTAAAGTCTGCCGTTGCTAACGCAGAAAATAATTTGGAATTGGATGTTGAAGATTTATATATTGAGGACGCAGTCGCTAATCAGGGCCCGACTCTTAAAAGAATTCGCCCGAGAGCTCAAGGCAGGGCTTACAGAATTAACAAACGTACTGCTCATATTTCAATATACTTAAATGAGAGATAAGGAGGGTAATGATGGGTCAGAAAGTAAATCCACATGGATTAAGAGTTGGTATTATTAAAGACTGGGATTCAGTCTGGTATGCCGATAAGAAAAATTACGCTGATTTCTTGGTAGAAGACAATAAAATGAGAACTTATATCAAGAAAAAGCTTTATAATTCCAATGTTTCTAAAGTGAACATTGAAAGAACAAACGAACGTGTTAAAATTACTATTCATACTTCTAAACCGGGTATCATTATAGGAAGGAACGGCGCTTCTATTCAGGAACTTAGCAACGAACTTCAAAAAATGACTACTCAGAAAGTTATGATTAATATAGAAGAAATTAAAAAACCGGAACTTGATTCTCAGCTTGTTGCGGAGGATATCGCAAGACAGCTTGAAAATCGTATTACTTTCCGCCGCGCTATGAAACAGGCTATGACAAGAACTATGCGTCTTGGCGCTAAGGGTATCAAAACAGCTTGTTCCGGTCGTCTTGGCGGCGCTGAAATGGCTCGTACGGAGCATTACCATGACGGAACTATTCCGCTCCAGACTTTAAGAGCCGATATTGATTATGGTTTCGCGGAGGCTGATACCACTTATGGTAAAATCGGCGTTAAGGTTTGGATATACAAAGGTGAGGTTCTTCCTCAGAAGAAATCCGAAGGGAGTGATAAGTAATGTTAATGCCTAAAAGAGTTAAAAGACGTAAACAGTTCAGAGGCCGTATGAAAGGTCAGGCTACAAGAGGCAATAAAATTACTTACGGTGAATTCGCTATACAGGCCTGCGAGCCAAGCTGGATTACTTCTAACCAAATAGAGGCTGCCCGTATCGCTATGACGAGATATATTAAACGTGGCGGTAAAGTCTGGATTAAAATTTTCCCGGATAAGCCGATTACTGAAAAACCTGCTGAAACCCGAATGGGTTCAGGAAAAGGTTCTCCCGAATATTGGGTGGCTGTTGTTAAACCGGGCAGAATTATGTTTGAAATCGCGGGAGTCAGTGAAGAAGTTGCAAGAGAAGCGTTGCGTCTTGCTGTTCATAAGTTACCTATCAAGTGCAAAATCGTGTCACGTGCGGACCAGGAAATGGACGGTGAATAATAGTGAAAACTAAAAATTTTGTTGAAGAACTTAAAAGTAAATCAAGTGAAGAATTAAAGGATGATTTGGTTGTCGCTAAAAAAGAGTTATTTAATCTGAGATTTCAGAACGCTACCAACCAATTAAACAATACGGCGAGAATTAAAGAAGTTCGTAAAAATATTGCCCGTATTCAAACTATTATTACTCAGAAACAAAAAGGTCTTTAATTCATAATGGAAGGAGGCACATTTCGTGGAAAGAAATCTTCGTAAAACAAGAATCGGTAAAGTAATAAGCGACAAAATGGATAAAACTATCGTTGTTGCCGTTGAGAATAATGTAAGACATCCTTTATACAAAAAAATTGTTAAAACTACTTACAAGCTTAAAGCTCATGACGAAAACAATGAATGTAAAGTCGGCGACCGTGTTAAAGTTATGGAAACAAGACCTTTATCCAAAGATAAAAGATGGAGACTTGTTAATATAGTAGAAAAAGCTAAATAGTTTTATGTTTGTCGGCGGATTTCACTTAATTGTGAGGGTTTCCGCGGAAAGGAGGCAATTAAATTGATACAACAAGAATCAAGACTGGCTGTTGCCGATAACTCAGGCGCTAAAGAATTACTTTGTATCAGAGTTTTGGGCGGCTCCACAAGAAGATATGCTAATATCGGCGATGTTATAGTTGCTACTGTTAAAGACGCAACACCCGGCGGTGTTGTTAAAAAAGGCGAGGTCGTTAAGGCTGTTGTTGTGAGAACTAAAAAAGGCGCTTCAAGACCTGACGGCTCATATATCAAATTTGACGAGAATGCCGCTGTTATTATAAGAGATGACAAAAATCCAAGAGGTACACGTATCTTTGGGCCGGTCGCAAGAGAACTCAGAGAAAAACAGTATATGAAAATATTATCTCTTGCTCCCGAAGTATTATAAGGAGGTGTACGAACGTGAAAATTAAAAAAGGTGATAAGGTTGTTGTTATTTCCGGCGTTGATAAGGGAAAAGAAGGCAAAGTCCTTTTTGTTGACCGAAAAAACAATAAATTGATTGTTGAAGGCGTCAATATGATTAAAAAGCATCAGAAACCTGCCGCTAATCAACAGGGTGGTATTATTCAGAAAGAGGCTGCTATCGACGCTTCCAATGTTATGTATTTATATAAAGGCAAACCTACAAGACTTGGTTATAAAGTTGAAAAAATTGAGAGAGACGGCAAAATGGTTAATTCAAAACAAAGAATCGCAAGACCGTCCGGCGAGATAATCGATTGATTTTTGAAAGGAGGTACATTTAACAGTGAACGCTTTAAGAGAATTCTATGAAAACGAAATCGTTGACGCTATGATGAAAAAGTTTTCATATAAAAATAAAATGGAAGTTCCGAAAATTAATAAAATAGTTATCAATATGGGACTTGGTGAAGCTAAGGAAAACGCTAAGGCTATTGAGAACGCTATGAATGATATAACTATTATCACAGGGCAGAAGCCTATCGTTACAAAAGCGAAAAAATCTATCGCCGCTTTTAAGCTCCGTGCGGGTATGCCTATCGGCTGTAAAGTTACGTTGAGAGGAGAAAAAATGTACAGCTTCGCAAGCAAGCTTATAAATATCGCTCTCCCTCGTGTCCGTGACTTCAGAGGTATAAGCGCCAACAGCTTTGACGGCAGGGGCAACTATACTCTGGGCGTTAAAGAGCAGCTTATGTTCCCTGAAATCCAGTATGATAAGATTGATAAAATAAGGGGTATGGATATTGTATTTGTAACTACCGCTAAAACCGATGAAGAAGCGAGAGAATTATTAACATTATTCGGTATGCCGTTTAAAAAGTGAGGGAGGACAGAAAATGGCTAAAAAATCTATGGTTGTTAAACAGCAAAGAAAAGCTAAATATTCAACTCAAAGCTATTCGAGATGCAGAATTTGCGGCAGACCGCACGCTTATTTGAGAAAATTCGGCATATGCCGTATTTGCTTCCGTGAATTAGCTTACAAAGGTCAAATCCCGGGAGTTAAAAAAGCAAGCTGGTAATTAAGGGAAAGGAGGATTTTTATAATGTCAATGAGCGATCCTATTGCAGATATGCTTACAAGAATAAGAAACGCAAATACCGCTAAACACAATACTGTCGACGTACCTTCTTCTAAGGCGAAAGTGGCTATTGCCGATATCTTGACTAAGGAAGGTTATGTCAAAGGTTTTGAAATGTTAGAAGACGGTGTTAAGAAAACTATGCGTATTACTTTAAAATACGGTAAGGATAAAAACGAAAAGGTTATTACAGGTATTAAAAGAATTTCTAAACCGGGACTTCGTGTTTACGCTTCCTGTGAGGAAATGCCTAAGGTTTTAGGCGGTCTTGGTATTGCTATTGTTTCTACAAACAAAGGCATTATTACTGATAAAGAAGCAAGAAAATTTGGTGTGGGCGGAGAAGTCCTCGCTTTTGTTTGGTAATCTATAAGGAGGTGCGAAAATGTCACGTATAGGTAAATTACCTGTTGTTATTCCCGCGGGCGTCGATGTTAAACTTGAGGAAGGCAACGTAATTACTGTTAAAGGCCCTAAAGGTACTTTGACTCGTAAATTGGTTGATGATTTAACTATTAATGTTCAGGACGGTCAGATTGTTGTTACAAGACCAAGTGATTTGAAAAGATACAAAGCTTTGCACGGGCTTACGAGAACACTTATTTTTAATATGGTTGAGGGTGTTACTAACGGCTATACAAAAGAGCTTGAGATAAACGGTGTGGGTTACAGGGCGGCTAAGAGCGGCAATAAGCTTACTCTTACTCTTGGTTATTCTCATCCGGTTGAGATGGTTGACCCGGAGGGCGTAACTACTACTCTTGAAGGTACTAACAAAATTATTGTTTCCGGCATTGATAAAGAAAAAGTCGGACAGTTCGCCGCTGAAATCAGAACTAAACGTCCGCCGGAACCTTATAAAGGCAAAGGTATTAAATATACTACGGAAACTATCAGACGCAAAGTTGGTAAAACAGGTAAGAAATAATAGTAAAGGAGTGAAATCCAAATGATAAATAAGCCATCACGCGCCGAAGGAAGAACTAAACGTCATTACAGACTTCGCAATAGAATTTCCGGTACGGCACAAAAACCAAGATTGGCAGTTTTTAGATCTAATAAGCATATTTACGCTCAGATTATTGATGATACTATCGGCAATACTTTGGCGGCTGCTTCTACTATGGAGTCCGCTATTAAAGATAAGCTTCAGAAAACATCCGATATTGAGGCTGCTAAAGTTGTTGGCGAGGCTATTGCTAAAAAAGCTTTGGATAAAGGGATTAATACCGTTGTATTTGACAGGGGCGGTTTTGTTTATCACGGTAAAATCCAGGCTTTGGCTGACGCCGCAAGAGAAGCGGGATTACAATTTTAGTAAGGAGGGAAAATCTTGAGAAATAAAATTGATGCAAGTACGCTTGAATTAGAAGATAAAGTTGTAACTATCAAACGTGTTACCAAGGTTGTAAAAGGCGGTCGTACTTTCCGTTTCGCAGCATTAGTTGTTGTCGGCGACGGCAATGGCCATGTGGGCGCGGGTCTTGGAAAAGCTATGGAAATCCCTGACGCTATCCGCAAAGGCAAAGAAGACGCGATTAAAAATCTTATCTATGTTGAACGTAATCAAGATGACAGTATTTACCACGAAAATCTCGGTAAATTCGGCAGCGCTACAGTTTTATTGAAACCGGCCAAAGAAGGTACCGGAGTTATCGCGGGCGGCCCAGCTCGTGCGGTTCTGGAACTTGCGGGAATAAGAAATATAAGAACTAAATCTTTAGGTTCAAACAATAAGAAAAACGTTGTCAACGCTACTATTGAAGGCTTGAGCAGAGTTACAACTCCTGAAAAGGTCGCAAGACTTCGCGGTAAATCCGTTGAGGAAATCTTGGGTTAAGGAGGTTATTTTAAATGTTGAAAATTACTTTGGTTAAATCTACTATCGGCGCTATTCCCAAGCACAAGAAAACCGTTGCGGCGCTTGGTCTTAAAAAAACAAATTCTTCTGTTGAAAAGCAGGATAACGCAGCTGTCAGAGGTATGATTAAACAAGTGAGGCACTTAATTAAGGTAGAAGAATTTTAATATAAGGGAGGTGCAGTCTAAAATGAATTTGAATGAATTAAAACCAGCGGAAGGTTCTAAATTTAAAGCTTTCAGAAAAGGTAGAGGTCACGGCTCCGGAAACGGAAAGACTGCCGGAAGGGGTCACAAAGGTCAGAACGCACGTTCGGGCGGCGGCGTGAGACCCGGTTTTGAGGGCGGTCAGATGCCTCTTTACAGACGTATTCCTAAAAGAGGTTTTAAGTGCATAAACTCTAAAGAGATTATCGCTATTAATCTTGTTCATTTGAATGTATTTGAAGATGGCTCTGTCGTTGACATTGAGGCTCTTAAATCCAAAGGCTTAGTAAGCAATCCAAGAGATGGTGTTAAAATCCTTGGTAATGGAGAATTGTCTAAAAAATTAACTGTTAAAGTTAATTATTACAGCCAGTCAGCAAAAGAAAAAATTGAAGCAGCAGGCGGAAAAGCAGAGGTGATTTAATGTTTTCTGTATTTAGAAATGCATGGAAAGTTAAAGATCTTCGTATGAAGTTATTTTATATGCTCTTTGTATTGTTGATTGTAAGACTTGGTACTCATATTCCTGTTCCGGGAGTTGGTATGGATAAGCTTGTCGGAAGCAGTGACCAGGAAACAACTTTGTTTATGTTAATGACAGGGGGTTCGGTCGGTTCGATTTTCGCTATGGGAATTGGCCCATATATTACATCTTCAATTATTATGCAGCTTTTGACGGTTGCTATTCCTAAGCTGGAACAGCTTAAAAAGGAAGGCGAAGAAGGACGAAAAAAAATCAACCAGGCTACAAGAGTAGTCGCTGTTGTGCTTTCTCTCCTTCAAGGCGCGGGGCAGATTTATACAATTAATAGTTCCGGGCTGTTTGGAGGCAATGCGGGTTGGTTTATATATATCACAGCGTTAATCACTATGGTTACAGGAACCATATTTATTATGTGGCTTGGTGAAAAGCTTACTGAGTGCGGAGTTGGAAATGGTTCTTCATTTATTATCTTTGCCAATATTATCGCCGGTCTCCCTACGGGAGTCGTTCGTTTATACACTTACGCTACTAACTATAGCGGAGCTATGGGCTGGGTAATTGTAGGATTGATTTTATGTGTGTTTATTTTTATAATCGGATTTGTTATATTTGTTCAGGACGGCGAGAGGCGTATCCCTGTTCAATATTCAAAAAAAATGGCGGGTCGTACAGTTTTTGGCGGTCAAAGCTCATTTATTCCGATTAAAGTTAATATTGCCGGTGTTATGTCAATTATCTTCGCTATTTCTCTTTTGCAGTTCCCTCAGACTATCCAGAATATGTTTGGGGTGACATGGCTTAGTGATGTCGTAAATATTTTAGATATTCAGCATCCGATAGGCGCGGCTATATATATTGTTCTTATTTTCTGTTTTACTTTCTTCTATACTTCATTTGCTTTTAATCCTATTGAAGTTGCGGAAAATATGAAAAAAAGCGGCGGTTTTATCCCCGGTATAAGACCGGGCAAGCCTACATCGGAATTTATTCAGGGTGTTGTCGACAGAATTTCCTTGATAGGAGCTTGTTTTTACGCGATAATCGCTATTATTCCTGTCGCTATGGGCTGGCTGTTCCCCGGTTTTCAGGTCGGTTTCGGAGGAACAACGCTTCTTATTGTTACAGGTGTTGCTCTTGAGATTGTTAAACAGCTTGAATCTCAGCTCCTTATGCGTCATTATAAAGGATTTTTAAGTTAATTGGATTTATTACGGTTTTTGGGTCGTCCCATATGCTTTGGGACTTCCTGAAAATACCGGTTTACGATATAATGTTAAATATAAATTATAAGAGCCAAAACAATGAATAATAAAAAATTATTTTACTTGAAATTTTTCAAATTGCGAAGCAATTTTCTTTATGCTTCCGGCGATTGCTGTGCAATACGCCTTACGCTGAAATTTCAGCGCTGAAGCGCCCGTAAAATATTTTTTATTCTTTATGAGAGTTCTTATAATATAAATTATAAGAACCGAATTAAGAAAAATAAGAATTATTTATTTTTTGACCAGATTTCTTATAATATATTTAGGTTTGTTTTGACCTGAAAGGAAGTATGCTTTATGAAACTTATACTTATAGGTTGTCCCGGCGCGGGAAAGGGTACTCAGGCTAAAAGGTTATCAAAGCATTTTGATATTGCTCATATTTCAACAGGCGATTTGCTTAGAGAACAGATTCAGCTTAAAACAGAACTCGGTAAAAAGGTTACGGATATTATGAATTCAGGTCATCTTGTTCCGGATGAAATAGTAACGGAACTTTTATCCCAAAGGATTGAAAGAGAAGACTGTAAAAACGGCTATATTCTCGACGGTTATCCGAGAAATTTGAGTCAGGCCGAAAAATTATCCCGTATTATCGGTGAAGTTGACAAGGTTGTTTTAATTGAGGTTGACGACAAGGCAATTATCGAGCGAATGTCCGGAAGAAGAAGCTGTCCTAAGTGCGGGCATATGTATCACAATAAATATAATCCGCCTAAGGTTTCCGGTGTTTGCGATGAATGCGGTTCAAATCTCCTCCAGCGTAAAGACGATGCTGAGGAAACTGTTAAAAACAGACTTAAAGTCTATCACGAAACTACACTTCCTATTGTGAATTTTTACGATAAAAAAGGTATTCTTCTTAAAGTTTCGGGAATAGGCGCTATTGACGATATAAGTTCTTATCTGATTAAAACTTTGGAAGAGGCGTAATAATGGCTATTACTATAAAAAACGAGAAACAAATTGAATATATGAAAATAGCGGGCCGAATTACCGGAGAAGTTCTTAATCTTATGGAGACTGAAATTCATGAGGGCGTTTCCACAAAAAAGCTTGACAAAATTGCTGAGGAATTTATAAGAAGCAAAGGCGCCGTCCCTTCTTTTAAAGGATATGGAGGCTTTCCGGCTTCAATATGCGTTTCTGTGAACGAGGAAGTCATTCATGGAATTCCGGGAAAAAGAATTCTTAAAAACGGCGATATTATCAGTATTGATGCAGGAGCTTTTATTAATGGTTTTCATGGTGACGCCGCAAGAACTTTTGTTGTAGGCGAAGTTTCTTCCGAGGCGAAAAAGCTTATTGACGTTACAAAACAAAGTTTTTTTGAAGGTATAAAATTCGCAAAGGCAGGAAATCATTTACATCAGATTTCCGCTTCCATACAGCAATATGCTGAATCAAACGGTTTTTCGGTCGTACGTGAATATGTAGGGCATGGTATTGGTGAGGAAATGCACGAGGCTCCTCAAATTCCTAATTATAAAACCGGCGGTCGCGGACCAAAGCTTTGCAAAGGTATGGTTTTAGCTATTGAACCTATGATTAACGCGGGTGACTGTAAAGTTGAGGTTTTAGCTGATAAATGGACTGTCGTCACAAAAGATAAAAGACTGTCGGCTCATTATGAGAATACGGTTCTTATTACAGATGGTGAGCCTGAAATTCTTACTCTTGTTTAGTTAGGTTGAGGTGAGGCTTTAGTGTATAGCAAAGGTCAGGTTGTATATTCAAAAAGCGGACGTGATAAAAGAAGACCTTTTATAATTGTTGATTTTGACGAGCAATATTTATATTTGGTTGACGGCGATTTGAGAAAGCTTGAAAAGCCGAAAAAGAAAAAGATGATGCACGTTCAGATTGTAAATGATGTTATTGACGATATTAAGCAAAAGCTTGAAAACGGAGGTTATTTGAATGACGCTGATTTCAGAAAGGTTTTGCGGGAATATAAGTTATGATTGTAAAGACAAGAACCAAGATGATTGATAATAAAACTGTTTTATTTAAAATTTTTTATTTGATATTCAGGTTCTTTCAATATTAGTAATAGTAGTAAGGGGGTTTATTACCTTGTCTAAAAATGATGTTATTGAAGTTGAAGGTACTGTACTTGAAAAACTTCCAAATGCTATGTTTCAGGTTGAGTTGGAAAACGGGCATAAAATTCTTGCCCATATATCAGGTAAGCTGCGTATGAATTTTATCAGAATCATTCCGGGCGACAAAGTTTTAGTCGAAATGTCACCCTATGATTTGTCAAAAGGCAGAATTAAATGGAGAGATAAGTGAAAGGAGTGATTTTATGAAGGTCAGACCATCTGTTAAACCTATGTGCGAAAAATGCAGAGTTATTAAAAGAAAAGGCAGTGTTAGAGTTATTTGTGTAAATCCTAAACACAAGCAAAAACAAGGCTGATTTTTCTAAATATGGTTTTTAGAGGGGCAGAAATCCTTGCAAACCGATATAATTATTAATTTTATTGTTTTATCTGTATATATTATTTTTTAAATTTATCAGGAGGTGCATTAATACATGGCTCGTATCGCCGGTGTAGATTTACCAAGAGAAAAACGTGTAGAAATAGGACTTACTTATGTTTATGGTATCGGCCGCCCAAGTTCTAACAGAATTTTAAAAGAAGCGGGTGTTAATCCCGATACAAGAGTAAGAGATTTATCCGATGACGAGGTGGCAAGGATACGTGAGGTTATTGACAGAACTCAGACCGTTGAGGGTGATTTGAGAAGAGAGGTTGCTCTTAATATTAAACGTCTTATGGAAATCGGATGCTACAGAGGTATTCGTCACAGAAGAGGACTTCCGGTAAGAGGTCAGAAAACCAAAACAAATGCCCGTACAAGAAAAGGGCCGAAGAGAACGGTTGCTAATAAGAAAAAATAATTTTTCAGGGAGGTTCTAATTAAATGGCTAAGAAAGCAGTAAAAAAAGCTACAGGCCGCAGACGCCGTGACAGAAAAGTCGTTGACCGCGGTCAGGCTCACATAAAATCTACTTTTAACAATACTATAGTTACTATTACCGATTCAGCGGGAAACGCTCTTTCATGGGCAAGCGCGGGCGGTTTGGGTTTCAGAGGCTCAAGAAAATCCACTCCTTATGCCGCTCAGATGGCTGCTGAAACAGCCGCTAACGCTGCTAAAGATTATGGTCTTAAAACTGTGGAGGTTTTTGTTAAAGGACCGGGAAGCGGACGTGAAGCCGCTATCAGAGCTTTACAGGCGGCAGGGCTTGACGTTACTATGATTAAAGATGTAACGCCTGTTCCTCATAATGGTTGCAGACCGCCTAAACGCAGAAGAGTTTAATTTTTATTTTTTAACAGAGCGGAAGGCGTCGTCAGGCGCGAAGATATTTACAGTAAATTTGCGAGGCAAGTTTACAAATAGTCTTTGACTTTTTATTTGTGAATTTAATTTTTATTGGAGGTGCGTTTTTAAATGGCTAGAGAAATGGGTCCTGTTCTTAAAAGATGCAGATACCTTGGTATTGAACCGGCTGTACTCGGCGTTTCAAAGAAACCCAGCAAAAGAAAAAGAGTTATGAGAAAGTCAAGCGAGTACGGTTTACAGTTGAAAGAAAAACAGAAAGTAAAATTTATTTACGGTGTTTTGGAAAAACAATTCAGAACTTACTATAAAAGAGCGGAGAATATGAAAGGTATTGCCGGTGAAAATCTTCTTATGCTTCTTGAGTTGAGACTTGACAACGCTGTATACAGACTTGGCTACGGACGTACAAGAAAAGAAGCAAGACAGATTGTTCGTCATAATCTTATTGTTGTAAACGGCAAAAAGGTTAACATCCCTTCTTATCAGGTTAAGGTGGGCGATGTTA
>CAYLJL010000005.1:0-18339 GCA_964384005.1 uncultured Lachnospiraceae bacterium
TTAAAAATTATTTTTATTTTTTAAGTGCGCGGTATTTCCTGAAAATATTTTTTTAAACTTAAAAGTTACGTTTAGTGTTATTTTTCAGGAAAAATAACACCGATACTTCAATTTTTTTGAAAAATTATTTTTTATTTTTTAATTTGTCGCTATTTCCTTAAATATATCCTACTTTATTATACAACAATTAGTGCGATTGATACAATATTTTTTTAGGGAAACACCTCACAAAAGCTAATAAAAATAATTGTTTGGTTATTTCCTTCGCTTTTAAAAATTTTTACCTGAAATGCTTGCATTTGCCGTTTTTTTGTGATATAATGTATTCTGTTGTACGGATTGTTGCCGTGCGTCCTTGCTCTCTTAAGGAAACTCTGATTAATTCAAAATTATTTTTAACAGCATTAAATCAGTTCCTTAATAAGATGTTTTATCTTAAAATACAAAGAGGGCCAAAGTCCAGAAGGAGGTGTAATGTAATGAACAAATACGAACTTGCGGTTGTTGTTAAACCAAACTTAGATGAGGAAGCTTTAAAGGCGGAGTTCGACAGTGTGAGGGAACTTATTGAAAGATTCGGCGGTACTGTTGAAAAGGTCGACGATTGGGGTAAACGCAGACTTGCTTATGAAATTCAGAAAGTAAACGAGGGCTTCTACAGCTTTTTTACTTTTAGTTCGGAAAATAATACGCCGAATGAAATTGAAAAACGTATGCGTATTAAAGAGAATATTCTTCGTTATTTAATTGTTCGTCAAGAGGCTTAACAGAGGTGAAATTTTATGAATAAGGTTATTTTGATGGGGCGTCTTACCGCCGACCCGGAGGTGAGATATTCTCAAAGCGCGGAACCTTTAGCTATTGTACGCTTTTCTATAGCCGTAAACAAAAGGTTTAAGCGTGACGGTGAACCTGATGCTGATTTCATTAACTGTGTGGCGTTTGGTAAAGTCGGAGAATTTACAAACAAATATTTTAAAAAAGGTATGATGATTTCCGTTGTCGGAAGACTACAGGTCAGAAACTGGGAGGATAACAACGGTCAAAAACGTGTCAGCACCGAGGTCGTTGTTGAGGAACAGTATTTCGCTGAAAGTAAAGCTGCTTTTGAGTCAAGGCGTTCCGCTTCACAAAGTCAGAATTCACCGGCGGAAGACGCTCCGGCGGCTCCGGCGGCTCCGGCGGCAGATGCTTCCGCTAAACCGGACAGTTTCTACAATGTTGAGGACAGCGTTGACGACGATGATTTACCATTTTGATTATATTTTGTTTTCCCAATCTTTATAAGGAGGTTTCTATTATTATGATTAATAAAAAACGTGGAAGAAGAAAAAAACGCGTTTGCGCTTTCTGCGCTGAAAAAGTGAACGATGTTGATTATAAAGATATTTCTAAACTTAAAAAATTTGTTTCCGAAAGAGGAAAAATTCTTCCGAGAAGAATTACAGGAAACTGCGCTAAGCATCAAAGAGTTCTTACTATTGCTATCAAAAGAGCGAGACACGTTGCTCTGATGCCTTATGTACAGGATTGATGCTGATTTTTCTTAAAAAGGCACAAAAGTATTTTTGCGGATTTAAAGTCCGCGACGCTTTTGCAGTTTGATTTTTTGAAAAATTCATATTTTTTTACAATTCAGGGTTTTTCTACAGTCTGATTATATATTGTTTACAAAAAAATCATCTCACATTAATTTTTAAAATTATGTGAGATGATTTTTTTGTGGTAATGTGATTTATAAGCGCACCGCCGTGACGAGCGGGACAAAAAAGATTAACTTTTTTATATTTTATTTATGTCTTTTCAAAAAGTCAGGTATATCGAGAATTTCTTTTCCTTTTATGGATTCTCTGATATTTCCTAAATTTGCTTCTTTAGGCTCATTTGAAGGAGCGATAGGCTGAACCTCATTATAATATACGGCCCCCTGAGGCTGCTGCATATTAACGGGCTGAGGCCGCTGCATATTAACGGGCTGAGGCTGCTGCATATTAACGGGCTGAGGCTGCTGTAAATTAACAGGCTGAGGCTGCTGTAAATTAACAGGCTGAGGCTGCTGCATATTAACGGGCTGAGGCTGCTGTAAATTAACGGGCTGAGGTTCTGAAAAAGGCTGATTCGCAGCCTGCTGCATTTGCGGAACAGTGTTTGAAGGGCGGAGTCTTGGAACATTTTCGGAGGAAAGACCTGTCGCCACAACAGTAACAATAACCTCGTCACTCAAAGAATCATTAAGAGAAGTACCGAAAATAACCTCAGCTTCAGGGTCAATCAATGAGTTTATAAATTCCGCCGCGTTATTGGTTTCAAGCATACCCAAGTCCGGACCGCCCGTAACATTTATTATGACGCTTTTCGCGCCTTCGACAGATGTTTCCAGAAGCGGAGAGCGTATCGCGAGTTCCGCCGCTGTTCTCGCTTTATCTTTTCCTTTTGAATGTCCGACGCCTAAATGGGCAAGTCCTTTATCCGCCATAATGGAGCGAACGTCAGCGAAGTCTACGTTTATTACACCCGGATTTGATATAAGGTCTGATATACCTGTCACACCCTGCATTAAAACGTCGTCAGCCATTTTAAACGCCTGAAGCATAGATGTGTCTTTATCGGCGATTTCCATAAGTTTCTGATTTGGAATTACAATCAATGTATCTACATTTTTTTTAAGTTCTTCTATACCGCTTAAAGCGTTTTTCATACGCACGGGACCTTCAAAGGCAAACGGTTTTGTTACCACACCCACGGTAAGTATGCCCTTTTCCTTGGCAATTCCGGCTATTATCGGAGCGGCGCCGGTCCCTGTTCCGCCTCCCATTCCCGCTGTAACAAAAATCATATTATAATCGGAAATCGCCGCGGCAATTTCTTCTTTTGATTCCTGCGCGGCTTCTTTTCCAACCTCGGGTCTTCCTCCCGCTCCAAGACCTTTTGTTGATTTTACGCCAATCTGAATTTTGATATCGGAAAGGCTCTTTGAAAGTACCTTATTATCGGTATTTACTGAAATAAAACTTATATTTTTAATATCATCGCTAATCATTCTGTCTACAGCGTTGTTTCCGCCGCCGCCGACCCCTATAACCAAAATTTTTGCTTCGCCGAAATTGTCATTACTGATATCCAACACTTCTATCCCTCCAAGTAAAATAATCAGAAAATAAACGAGAATATGTTTATAAGGAAACGCCGGAAAGATATTTAAAAAATTGATTTCAGCACTTTTTAATCAAAGCGTTTCCTCAAGTTTATCAGAAAAATAAACTTACTGTATGGTTAAAGTTATGATGAAAAACTCGTAGTAATCAAGTAAAGTATTAATATAACCCCATAATACTTATTATTGCATAAAAAACTTATTTTTGTCAAGAAAAAAATGTGTTAATTTATGGGAAAACATTTTTTTCGGACACAGATTTTATTTTTTATGTTAAATACTTGAAAGTGGGCGTTTTACCGGAAGAACTTATATCAAGTATACCTTTGTCGTCGGGGGAGAGTTTCTTTATTATTTCACTTAACGCGCCTATCTTCCAGTTTACATCAGTAAATTCTCCTATGACCACGTCTATATTGTTTACATAGAGGTGTATGTCGTCTGTATTTGATACGTCAAGGCGCACTACCTGTTCGGTCAGGTTATATGTATCCATAAGTTTTGATAAGTCAACTACCGTCTGGAGTTTTTCGGATTCGGTAACATCAAGTTTTTCAC
Organism: uncultured Lachnospiraceae bacterium; assembly: GCA_964384005.1. Taxonomy (GTDB): domain Bacteria; phylum Bacillota; class Clostridia; order Lachnospirales; family CAG-274; genus MGBC114079. The sequence goes on from CAYLJL010000005.1 coordinate 3,713, forward strand.
CTAATGTGAAATTGCTGAAATTCAATCCATAGACAACAGGAAGCGGATTTGTGTAATATGACTTTGAGTCGAGCACCCTGCCTTCGTTGTCTATAAATAAAAACGTATTCGTGTAAGGAATATATCCGCATGGCTTTCTTTCCGTTATTTCTATTGAAAGAGTGTCCGGAAAGGTCCTTGAAAAGGATACAGAGCCTATATAGGGATTTTTAAGCAAATTGTCTTCAGCCGCGAAAGAGTTGAAGGCATAAAGGTTTACGTCTCCTACGTCAAGCCCTGCCGCTTTTAAAATTTCCTCACGGGAAACAATTCCGTTTCCCGTGAGATTTATTGTTTTGATATAAAAGTAAGGACAAAGCATAATTCCTATAATTATAAGAATAATCACGCATATTGCTATAAAAATTTTCAGCGAGAGTTTTTTCATAAAAATTCCTTCTTTAATAATAATCGTGTTACGGAAATTCCTTTTGTTATGAATTATCTATAAAAATAAGCGTATAAATATTATACAACATCAGAGTCATTTTTTAAAGTAATATTCGCTCCTAAATTCAGCAAATTTTCAACTATATTCTCATAGCCTCTTTCTATATGACGGGAATTTTTGACAAATGTTATTCCGTCAGCACACAAACCCGCTGTTATAAGCGCCGCCCCGCCCCTTAAATCCTTAGCGCAGACGTCGTCTCCATAAAGGCTTTTTACTCCCTTTACAGTAAATTCACGGCCGTTTTTCAGAGATATATCCGCCCCCATCTTCAAAAGCTCGTTTATATGCGCCGTACGGCTTTCAAAAATTGTTTCCTCAAAGGTACATATACCTTTCGCTATCGCCGAGAGTACAGTTAGCTGCGGCTGCAAGTCGGTCGGAACTCCGGGATAGGGGAGAGTCTGTATGAAAGGTACGTTATTAAGGACTGAAGGAGCTTTTATTAATATTGTTGACGGCGTTGTTTTTATTTTACAGCCCATTTTTGACAGTATATCGTTAACCGATGAAAGATGATGGGAAACCACATTTTTAAGCAATATTTTACCTCCTGACGCCGCCGCCATAATCATATAGGTTCCCGCCTCTATACGGTCGGGCATTACGCGGTGATGCGTCGGTTTTAATTTTCTGACTCCTGTTATTTTTATTTCCGAAGTGCCGGCTCCGTATATTTTTGCGCCTGTTTTCGATAAATACCGGCAAAGGTCGATTATTTCCGGTTCTTTGGCGCAGTTTGATATTATAGTGGAACCTTCCGCTAAAACAGCCGCGAGAATTATATTCTGAGTCGCTCCGACACTCGGAAAATTTAAGTTTATATGACAGCCTATCAGTTTTTCACAGGTACAGGTGATTACATCATTTTCCTCGGTTATCTCGGCTCCCATTTTCCTGAATGCTGAAAGATGCAGGTCTATCGGTCTTTCTCCGAGTTCACAGCCGCCCGGGTGCGACAGCGTGACTTTTTTAAAGCGGGTAAGCATAGGCCCCATAAATATTATTGACGAGCGCATTTTTTTTACAAGTTCCGACGGTATCTCTGTACATCCGGCATTTGCTGAATTTACTATTATCGTTTTGCTTTCCGTTTCCACTTCGCAGCCTATATGCTTTAATATGTCTATAGAGGTTTTTGTATCAGAAATTTCGGGGCAGTTGTCAAGAATATTTATACTGCCGTTTAACAGAGTCGCCGCGAGTATGGGGAGAACCGCGTTTTTACTGCCGTTTACCGTGACAGTTCCCTTTAATTTCCGATTTCCCGTAATTATATATTCGCCCAAAATTTTGCCCTCCCGAATAACCGTTAAAGTAAACCGCTGTAAATTTATTTACTTTAACCGGCTTTTTTTAATATATATTTATAATATTCGGGTGAACGGGAAATGTGAAAAGCAGTGTTTCCTTAAAAATATTCGGGAAAGATTTTTTTCAGACCTTTTGCCACTCCGCTGTCATCGTTAGATGAGGTTACAATATCAGCAGAGAATTTTACATCTTCTTCCCCATTTTCCATGGCAATTCCTATGCCCGCGTATTTTATCATAGAAAGGTCGTTTTCCGAGTCGCCGAAGGCGGCCGTTTCCTTTCTGTTTATTTTAAGCATTTCGGCGTATTTCTTAAAAGCGTTTCCCTTTGAGACGCCAAAGGCGCATATATCAAGGCAATTTCTCGCCGAACGGCAAGTGTCTATTCCTTCCACGCTTTTTAATTCATCCTGATATTTTTTTATACATTCAAAATTATTATTTACAAGCACGACTTTTACAATTTCCTCATTTTCTGCTATATATGAAATATTTTCCACAAACTCATAAGGAATATTACTTCTGAGAATTTTTGTATATCTTGACAAAACCTGTTCGAGAACTTCTTTTATTGATTCTTTATCGTTTGAAAATCCCTTCCGCATTGAAAACGCCCTGAAGGGAAGATTATTACTTTTACAGTATTCTAAAACAAGGTTCAGGGAGTCTTTTGGAATCGGACTGTAGCTTAACATTTTATTTTCTTTGAGTTTTCTTATGGAGGCTCCGTTGCACCCTATTATCGGCGCTTCTATTTTAAGCTCATCTATATAATCCGCCACAAGAATATCATTTCTTCCCGTGGCGATTATAAACTCAATACCTTTTTTCTTTAAATATTGGATTGTTTCTTTATTTTCCTCAGATATATGACCGCTGCTGTTTAACAAAGTATTATCACAGTCTATGGCTACAAGTTTTATTGACATTTTTTATTCTCCTTCTTCCTTTTATCAGACTTCTTTCAAAACTACAAAATTAAGGAAATACCGCTTAAAAGATAATAAAAATAACAGCGTGCCGGCAAAGCAAAGCCCCGCGACCGACCCGGACAAAGCCCGTCCCGCGGATTAAAGTCGGCGGCGCTGTTTCAGCAAAAGGTGTTTTGCTTTTTAAACGTCGGAAGCGTTAAAAAACAAAGTGTTAAGAAACATTGAATGAAATATTTTTTTGAAGCGACATTTTTACCGGTATGAAGTTTCGAAAGAAGTCTGTTGATTGACTATATAATATTAGCACAAAAAAAAGAAGGTTTCAACGGGATTCCGGAAAATGTCAGGGCGTCCGCGTAAAAATTTTTTTGCAAAAATTTGGATTGACTATATTTACCCGAATTGCCGGAAATCTGAAAAATTATTTTAATTATATTGATTTTATATATACTATTGTGTTACAATAAAAAACAATGAAAAAAGTTAAGGGAACGGTGCGTTTTATGAAAAAGGTTGATATAATTGTACCTTGTTTTAACGAGGGACAAGTTTTAAATTTATTTTTTGACGAAACCCTAAAGGTTATATCACATATTAAGGGTTATGATTTTGAGATTTTATTTATTGATGACGGAAGTTCTGACAATACTATTGACATAATGAAACAACTTGCGCTTTCAAATGATTTTGTAAAATATATTTCATTTTCGAGAAATTTCGGCAAAGAGTCAGCTATGTATGCCGGATTGAAAAACTCAAAGGCAGATTATGCCGTTTTGCTTGACGCCGATTTACAGCACCCGCCTGCCCTTATATCAGAAATGCTTGCGGCTATGGAGGAAGGATTCGACTGTTGCTGTGCTAACAGGTCAAGCAGAGAAAAAGACTCGAAACTTCTTAATTTTTTCAAAAGAAGATTTTATCGGCTTATTAACAGAATTTCAGAGGTTAATATGCCCGACGGCGCCGGAGATTTCAGAATGATGAACCGAAAAATGATTAACGCCGTTATAGCGATGAGCGAAGTGCAGCGTTTTTCTAAGGGGATTTTCAGCTGGGTAGGCTTTAAAACAAAGTGGATTGCCTTTGAAAACGTTGAAAGAGCAGCCGGAGAGACAAAATGGTCTTTCTGGAAACTTTTTAAATACGCTCTCGACGGAATTACCGCTTTTTCAACGGCTCCCCTTAAAATGGCTTCTGTTCTGGGGATTTTTATTTCAATTTCCGCATTTGTCTATCTTATCTTTATAGTTGTAAAAACTTTTGCTTTTGGCATAGATTTGCCCGGGTACGCCTCTATTATCACGCTTTTGCTTTTTATCGGCGGAATTATTATATTTTCCTGCGGAATACTCGGCGAATATATAGCCAAAATATATATGGAGGTTAAAAACAGACCGGTTTATATCATAAGGGACAGCAATATGGAGGATGAAAAGGACGACTACAGGCGCTGACAAATTTGCCGGCAGATTTTCTGAAGCGTCGTCTGACAAATTTTTTTCCGTCATATTTTGCCTGATGAAAAAAAGAGGTTCTTAAAAATGAGTTTTATCCATAGTTTATTTGTTAAAATTTTAAATATCGGGATTATTAAAAAAATTTTAAATATCCCTTTTATAAAAAAATGTATCAATAAAGAAACCGTCAGTTATCTGATTTTCGGAGTTTTGACGACGGTTGTAAACTATATAGTATATATTGGCGCTATGTGGCTTTCCGGTTTCTCGGAAGAACAGGAGGGCTTTATGTACGCGGTTTCCGCAGCTACTGTTATTGCGTGGGTTATCGCTGTCGCTTTCGCCTATATCACAAACAAGATTTATGTTTTTAAAAGCAGAAGCTTTGAACCTAAAACGGTTGTTAAGGAAGCTGCCGCTTTTGTCGGCGCCAGACTTTTTTCCCTCGGCTGTGAGGTCGTGTGGATGATGGCTATGGTGAGCCCAAAGGTCGGAATGAACGATAAAATCGCTAAAATTCTGGCCAACGTTTTTGTTGTGATTATGAATTATTTTTTTAGCAAGTTCTTTATTTTTAAAAATAAGGGCGCTTCTGAAAATTAGGCCTGAAGTCTGTTCCGTAAAATCTTTGTCAGAACAGGCAAAGCCATAATTTTCAGAGAGTCCATAAAACAAGGAGGTCTAATCTGTGGAAAAGAGCGGATTTTTAAAAAGAAAATTTGAGGAAAATAAATTTGTGTGGGGAGCTTTCCTTCTTGCGGCTATAGTTATGTTTTCCGCATACATATTTCTGGGATATTACCCGATAGGAAGCGACACTATCCTCAGGGTTGATATGTTTCACCAGTATGGGCCGTTTCACGAGGAACTGAGAGACAGACTTGTAAACGGAAGAAGCTTTTTCTATTCATGGGAGGGAGGTCTGGGAAAAAATTTTATTTCTCAGTTCGCTTATTATACGGCAAGTCCGTTAAGTTTTCTTATGGTTTTTTTCCCGCAGGAAAATATGCCGGAGGCAATGGCTTTGTTTGTACTTCTCAAGGTTGCGTTTTCCGCCGCTTTCTTTGCTTATTACCTTAAAAAGAAATTCGGAAGAAATGACGTTACGATAGTTATTTTTGCCCTTATGTATTCTTCTATGGCGTTTATTACGTCCTTTTACTGGAACGTTATGTGGCTTGACGCTGTGGCGATGTTCCCCCTGGTCGCTCTGGGAATAGAATGCCTTGTCAGGGAAAAAAAGTACAAAATGTATTGTATTTCCCTCGCTCTTGTTATTCTGATAAACTTTTATATAGCTTTTATTGTCTGTGTCTTCTCGGCGCTTTATTTCCTTGTCTATCTTTTTACCAGGTTTTCATGGAGAAACGACAGGCGCGTTATTATAGACAGATTTATACGTTTCGCCGTGTTATCAATTATAGCCGGCGGAATTTCCATGATTCTGACTATTCCCACAGCCGTGGTTCTTTCACACACACAGACGAGCGATACATCTTTTCCTACTCTTACAGTTTATGATAATGTATATCAGATTATTACAAACCATTTTGTCGGAGCGAGGCCTGTCGTACTCGCGAGAAATGAGGACTTGCCTAATGTTTATTCAGGTCTTCTCACGGTTATGCTTATTCCGATTTACTACTTTAACGAAAACATCAAGCTAAAGGAAAAAGTTTTATACTCACTGTTTTTGCTGTTTATGCTTCTATGCAGCTGTATAAATACTCTCGATTTCCTTATTCACGGGCTTCATTTCCCGTCAAACCTTCCGCACCGGTTTACATTTATTTATAGTTTCACTCTTATTACAATGGCTTATAAAGCTTTTATTAACATAAAAGCTGTTAAAAAATTTAATTACTATTATATATTTCTATCTGTATTAGTCGCTGTAATTCTTATTACAGAATTTGTAATTGAACCCGCTAACAAAGAAGTTGAAAGGGTTCTGGCGGATTATGATTTTATTATAATCGGAGTTCTGGGCGCGGTTTATTTAATGTTTATTTTACAGATATTTAACGGCGGGAAAAAAAATATACGCCCTGTGGCCGGACTTGTTCTGATTGTTTTCGCGGAGTGTGTTTTCAGTACCGTTACGGGAGTTTCCTATACGGGCAAAACAGACAGGGAAGCTTATGTTAAATATATTGACGGAGTGGAACGGGCGATAGATTATTTAGACGAAAAGGACGGAAACGATTTTAACAGAATGGAAATGCACAGGTTCCTGACAATAAACGAAGGTTCTCTTTACCATTTCAAGGGATATTCTCAGTTTTCTTCTCTCGCATACGGAAATACGTCGGCGCTTATGCAGAAGCTTGGTATAGCCTCTACGGGAAACTCATACAGGTTTTATGACCCTACTCCTGTTTTTGACTCTATGTTTAATATTAAATATATTGTTGAAAGGGCTAATACAATTACCGATTTATATTATGACGACGACCCCATACCGTTCTTTATGGGAACGGACGAGGAGGCGGAAACTCTTGGGGAAGTAAAGGCGTATCTCAAAGAAAAAACAGGAAGCGATGATTTAAGACAGATTTATGAGCTTGAGGGCAGCGAGAAAAACGAGGTTGATGAAAAAATAAAGGAAATCGCCGGAGTTGAAAATATTTCCGATATAGCGGGAATTGACCCGGACAGTAAAGACGATTATATTTATGTGCATGAAAATCCTTATGCGCTTCCTTTAGGTTTTATTGTAAAGGGAAATGCAGACGCTCCGACATTGGAGAGCATTCAAAAGGAATACACGGACAGAATTGATGAGGCAGAATCATATGCTGAAATTTCAGAGTGTCTGAACAGCTTTATAGACGATATTATTGAGTATATCGGACTTAAAGGCGAGGGGAATTTTGGTATAGAAAACTGGATTGTTGATTATGACAACCCCTTTGACGTCCAAAATGATTTTATTTCCTCCTCCACAGACGTTACTGAAAAGGTCTTAACCGATTTGCCTGTGACCGATATTAAAGTAAACAGCGTTTCGGAAAACGGACAGTCAGTTGACCTTATAAAGTTAAGGTACAGAGATGAGGAAAATAAACTTGTTTCTACAGACGCAAAATCATATCTGGATAAGTTCGGCGTAAAAAATATAAACGAGTATGAGCTTACAAGACCGGAAATATTTGATTCCGCGTACAGTCCTAAAATTACTTATACTATTGACGTGAACAAAACAGGAAGAACATTCCTCTATATTGACGCCGGAAACGCTAAAAAAGGCGAGTACAGCATAACGGCGCCGGACGGTGAGAAAAATACGCCGCCAAGCAGAGAACTCAGTACGGGAAGAAGCCTTATAGATGTGGGATATGTTGATGAAGGCTCAAAGATTACCATTAATCTGGAACTTACCAAAAAAGGAGAATATGAGAAAACTTACAGAAAAAACGGTACAATTAAGGTATTTGCCGCTAATTTCGGGGAGGAGACATTTGAAAAGGCTTATGAACAGCTTTCAAAAACTCCTATGGTTATTTCCGAATATGGCGATGATTTTATAAACGCTGAAGTTGATACGGACAAAGATGGATTTTTATTTACCTCTATACCTTACGACGAAGGCTGGACAGTTACTGTGGACGGAGCTGAGGCGGAAAAGGTCGCTTTCGCGGGCAACGGGCTTTTAGGGCTTTATATGACTGCCGGAAACCACCATATCTCATTCAGCTATTATCCTGTCGGATTTAACGCCGGTATTCTGACAACGGTCGTTTCCGTTGCCCTTCTCTTTGTTTACGGCCGGTTTGACAGCAGGGAAAGAAAAAAACAGGCAGACAGGGAAGCGCAAAAAGAATAAGGGAAATGCAAGCGTGTCGAGTTTATCGACACGCTGAGGGAGACTGTAAAACAGTCTCCCTCTTTTTTGTGTGAAGTATAAAATTTTTACTTGATTTTTTAATCAAGTGAAATGCCGGCGTCGGCAACAAAATCATTTAATTTACTAAGAAGTTCTTTTCCCTTCTCTGTAAGGTTATCATAGTATTCCTGATTGATATTATCGCTGTCGGCGTCGTCTCCAAGAGAAAGTATTTCTTCATATATTTTGTCATATTCAGACTGAAATTCTTTATAATCATCTGTAAGAGTTCTGTTATCGCCTTCTGTTGTCGCTTTCTCAACAATTTTATTGAATAAATCGGACAGCTTGGCAAAAGTTTCCGTAAACTCGGCTGAATCAGTATGAAGGTCAATATCAAGAGCTGTAAGCTGTTTATTTATATTGGTTATTTTTTCTGCAAGCTCATTGTAATAATCTTCTTCCGAAACAGAGGAATCTTCTTTTTTGGCGTCTTCTATATATTCGTCCATTTCTCCGATTTCCTGAATAATTGTGTTAAATAAGTTTTTTTGTGCCTCATTATAATCATCTTTTAATGTTACGCCGTCTTCCGCAAGCATTTCCGCCGAAAGATTTGTGAATTTATCGGAGGTTTCCTGAAGCATGGTTTTTATCTCTTTTTCTTTTTCAACATAGGGATTATCATTAGCGGAACTATAGAAATAAATTACTCCGATGACTCCGATAACAACTATAACGGCAATCACAATTATAAATATCATATCCTGTTGCTTATTAGAATTTTTCATATATAAAGCTTCTCCTTTGATTTTCTGTTTTGAGTTATAAGGATATTTTACGGTGTGACCTTAACTCAAATAATTATATGGGTTATACGCCACGCCGTTTTCTCTTATCTCAAAGTGAAGATGATTTCCCGTGCTGTCGCCTGTGCTTCCCACGTATGAAATCAGCTGTCCCTGATATACCCTTTCACCGGCCGAAACGGCAACTTTTGAGTTATGAGCGTAATATGTCTCAAAACCATTTCCGTGGGAAATTATTACAAGATAGCCAAATCCGCCGTTATTCCAGCCCGCAAAGGTGACAACTCCTCCGTCAGACGCATAAACAGGAGTTCCCGCGGGGGCGCCTATATCAATTCCTTTATGAACATATCCCCATCTTGAGCCAAATCCTGACGTGAGAACGCCGCTTACAGGCATCTTGAACGAACCTGTCGCTTTTTTTACGGGAGTCTCAAGAGTTCCGACCTCAACCACGGCGTTTTCAGGCTCTTTAAGAACAGTTTCTTTTAATGTTTTTCTTGAGGTTTCTTTTCCGTCTTTGCAGGTGATTTCATAGGTTACGGATTTTTCGCCTTCCTCCCCTTCTTTTATAACGTTTTTATATGTCTTATATTCTTCGTTGTTTTTGATTTCTTCCGTTTCGTAGGGAATTTTTTCCGTGAGGGAAACCTTTTTTACAATATTCAACGAAAGGAGCGGCGTTTCTTCTGTTATTGTAATTTCATCACCTATTTTTAAAGTCGTTTCTTCCGTAATTTCCGGATTTAACTCATATATGTCTGAAAGAGAAAGACCAAAATCCCCCGCTATTTTTCCGAGAGTGTCGCCCTCGCAGACAGTATAGGATTTCCTGTCCTCTGTATTTTGCGTTAAAAGCTCATAAGCTTCGTTATAAGTCATTATATTATCGGAGTCTGTATTTTCTTCCGAAATTTTTACATCGTCCGTAAAGGATACGGAAATAACCTCGCCAGGGCTGTTGTCCGTTCTTTCCGTTTTTATTTCCGAAAGCAGATTCTCCGCTTCTTTCTTTGATTTTAACAATACTTTCCGGTCGCCGTTTACGCTTATAGCGTACGAGTCTACGGTATAGGAAACGTCGTTTACGACTGTATTTAAAATCTCATATTCTGATGAGGTGTCCGCATCGGACGCTATTATCGGCACAAGAGAAATATCCTCGTTTATAGAGGCTTTCAGCCCGTTTTCCTCACTTAACTTATTTTCTATATTTGCGCAAAGCTGGTTTTCTGTAATTTCCACGTTGTCGATTATTCCTATCGGCTTGTTGTTTATATATACCGCCTGAGCGTTATTCTTCGTAAACTGCGAGGTGATTGTAAGGGACGTCACAATTACGGATACAAACAACGTTATTTTTAATATATAGTTTATTCCTTTTTTTGAATAAATAGTATTTTTTAAAGCAACAGACGCCAGGATTTTTATTTTTTTTGATTTTTTTGAGAGTTTTATTTTATCGTCAAGGTTTTTTATCGCCATTTTTACAGATTCCGCAAATTTAATTATATTTTTCAACATAGTTTCACATAAACCTCCGAAATTTAATTTTTAAAGCTGTCTGACTATAATACGTCATAGACTAAAAATAATTTTACAGGCTGTCTACTATAAATATTACATCTATTATCCGGGAATTTATATCCTCACAGAAAATATAAACTTCCGTAAATTTTTTTATATCATCAAAATTAATTTTCTCACCTGTTGTACAGTCATAACATTCCGTCATATTTTCGCTGTAATAGAAAGTTGTTTTTTCATCGTCTATGGTTTCTATTGTTATTTCCTTATCCGATACGCCGGACGCATAACCCGTATATATATTCCCTTTTGCCGCTTTATCAAGCTTTATTGTCAAAATTTGACCATTTTCGGCGGTAATATGAACAAAGTCGCCTACTTTTAAAGAATATATCGGGAGAGTATATCTTGTCCCAGAAAAAAGCTTTGTCTCTCCGCTCTCGGTTAAAATTTCAAGAGTACATTCATCTTTAAGGGACGGAACTATTTTTATACTCTGAATTGTTCCCATTGCCGAGGAATCCATACATAACAAAGGCTGTACGGAGGACGCCGCGTTAGCTGTACCGTTTGCCGTCTGACCGGACGTGTTTTCTGAAACTTCGGCCCCTTCTATGGAAAGTTTAATTATTTCGGAGTTGTTTATCAAAGCGCTTACCGTTAGTCCCTCGGCTATCGCGTCGGCAGATGAATCCTCATTTTTAAGCGTTATTTTTACATCGCCGCTTATATGATATGTATTTATCTCATCATCAACTTTTATCTGAAGCAGATTAAGGCTCTTATAGTAATTATTCACAACTCCGTTTACAGTGGTTATGTTATTTACATTTTCACCGGAAGCGCTTGTCTGAGAGGATGCGGAAAGCAATTTTACGGTATTGTTCAAAAGAACGCAGAACTCTGCCCGCGTCACCGCTTTTTTAGGATTGCATAACCCGTTTTCGTCACCGCTTAACACATTTACTGATTTTAAATAGTTTATACTCCCCCGTCTTGTTTCCGTTATTGACGAGCTGTCTTTGAAAAATTCCGAAGACGCAAGCTTTTCCGCCTCGGCGGTCCTGCCCATTAAACGAACAAGAAAAACCGCCGTTTCCTCTCTTGATATGGCACGGAATTTTTCTGAACCGTCATCGGAAAAAAGCATAAAACTTTCTAAATCTTCTTCGGTAAGAATATTCTTTGAAAGAAGAAAAGCTATCTGATTATTTGAGTCTGTATTCCATTTTGAGAATTTTGACGAGAATTTTGAGATTATATTTTTCTGAGCCGAATAATCGCCGTCAGTATATCCCTTTACAGCCGCAAGTATTTTTGAAATCGTGAATTTGTCTATATAGCCGTCAGGATTGAAATTTTCAGAGCGGAAATCTTTTAAATAACCTTTTGAGTATAGGTTCTCTATCGCCGAATATGCCCAGTGGGACGATGATATATCTTTATACGCCGCCCCGAAAGATACGGAGGAACAGCAAAATAACGCTATCTGAAATGTACAGAGAAATGTACACAGTTTTTTATTTAATTTCATTTTTAAGCCTCCCTGATGTAATAATTATAACGGTATTTGTCTGAAGAAATTTTGTCTGAAAAATTATATTATTCTCATAAATTTCCATATTATAATTTTTACTTACATTATATAACAAAATAAACGTTTACGCAAGGGTGAGCGGGATTTTTTTTACGGGAATCAGCTTTAATTTCTTTAACGGAATTGCCGCACGGAAATCAATTTTTGCGGCGTAGCCGAAATAAAGTTTAGGTCAAGCCTTTTTAAAGGCTTGTGGGGTGCGGGGCAAAGCCCTGCGGTTTTTAATTTATGAAACGACCGTGGAATTGCCGCAATAAGAGTTGACTTTTTTTATATTTATGATATAATTAATAAAATTTCAGAAAAAATACTGATTAGGGCAATCCGCAGAACTCTCAAGGCAAACAAATAAAATAATTGTTGAATATATCAGGGTTTTTATAGTTTGTCACTTGCATTGTTCTATTGTTTTGCCATAGTTCGTCAAAACGGATTCTGAATAAAATTTTTATAATTCTCAAGAAAAAAACACGGGCTTACCGGCCGCCGTAAGTCAGGCTTTCTCTGGCGCGAAAGTATGTGAATTTTATCGGAATTCGTGAAGAGCGCGTTTAATCGGCAGTTTCTTAGTTCTATATTTCGGGGGTTATTATGGTGTCAAAAAAAATTAATATAGTTTTCTTTGTTTTACTTATTATACTTGTTGCTATGCCTTTTTTCGGTATACAGACGGGAGACGACTCTTATGAGTATATTGGGGGGACGGCTCTTTTGCCGGGTCTTGGTTTTCTGGACGCGCAAAATACTCACGCTCTGGCTGTAAGAGGAGAATATGAGAATATAATCTATTATTCCCTTGTACTTATTCCCATAATTGAAATTATTCTGATGAGCTTTTCCATTTATCTTGAAAGAAAAGACAATAAGAAAAAGCTTTCTGTTTTATTTGAAACTTTATGCTATTTTGTGAATTTTATTGGGTTTGTTTTCGCTATTTTTTCCTTAAAGGAAAGCCCGACTTTATCTGGTTATGAATTTTCTTTCGGGTATTTTGGCACAATATTTGCTTATGTATTGGTTTACGCGGTTAAAATTATGGACTATCTTACAATAAAAACGCCGCCTGAAAGCGAGTTATGGCCCGCGGCGGTTAAATCAAGAAAAGGCAAGCGCGCGTTTAAGCGGAAATAAGCCGGAATTATAGACATAATCGGGGTTTCGGTGAAGTCGCCTTAAAACTTTTTTTCTTTAGTTATTTTAATATGAGCCGGAGTGAATTATAATTTGCTTCGGTTATTTTTTATGCTTTGTCGTGTCGATTTCAAACAGGCTCTAAAAGTGACGCGGCGGCGGGAAGTTTAAATTTGAAAAATCTGTTTTCACTAACATTAATTCAGCGTTTCCTTAATATAATATATATGTGTAAAAATTATCATTCGGGGAAACACCGGCAAATTCCGAAACAAAAATTATTTTTGTTATACTTTGCGCGGTGTTTGCTTAACGGTTATTCAAGGCGGTGGTTTGTTTTTATGAAGGTTACCAATGAAAGAAAAAGGCTTTTAAAAAAATTTTATGTATGTCTGTTTTTTTTGATTATCGGATTTATGGTTGTTTTCTGCGATGGGTTCGTTATGGGAGAGGTTTTCCTTTATCAAAATATACCGGGTTCAAAAATCGGGTTTTCCGACAGGTCAGTCGACGTTTTTAACGAGGACTATGAGGAGATTGACGTTGCCGGAGAGGATGATGTTTCTTTCGGTACCGCGGAAAGCTCTGAACCTGAAACCGATGAAATAAATCTTACCGCTCTTAAAGATATCAGCGAATTAAGAAAAAAATTTTACATAGTCGATAAAAAAACTCTTATGACCGCGGATTATTTTAATGTCGATAAGTTTCTGAGCGCCGATTTGAAAATTAAAAAAAACGGCGATTTTCCTAAAGTCCTCATTTTTCATACACATTCCCATGAGATGTTCGCGGACAGCGACCAGAACGATATTTACGAGGGGATAGTCGGCGCGGGAGCGAGACTTAAAGAAAGACTTGAGGAAAAAGGAATTAAATGTATTCACTGTACGGACAGGTTTGACGTGGTGGACGGGAAAGTTAAAATTATGGGCGCTTATGAAAGAATGGAACCCGCTATAAGAAAAATTTTATCTGATAATCCCTCTGTTGAGGTCGTTATTGATTTGCACAGAGACGGTATAGACGAAAGCAAAAAGCTTGTGACTACCGTCAACGGAAAACCAACCGCTAAATTTATGTTTTTTAACGGTCTCTGCCGTATTCTGGAGGACGGAAAACTCTCGGAAACAGAAGGCCTCTCAAATCCTTATGTGCAGGATAATCTTGCCTTCAGTTTTAATCTTGATTTAAAAACAAAACAGATGTATCCGTCTCTTTCAAGGGGAATATACCTTAACGCTTACAGGTACTGCCTGCATATGCTCCCTAAGTCTACTTTAATTGAGCTGGGCGCGCAGAACAACACCAAAGAGGAGATTTTTAACGCTGTGGATTTGCTCGCGGAGATTATCGCCGAGGTTATTGATTAAGGCTAAGGCAGGGCGGGCTGACTTTTTGCAAACAGACTTCTTTCGGAACTTTACGGCAGTTCCGGAATTGCCGTAATATTAGACTTCTTTCGAAACTATGAATTATATCAATCCGACAAAAAAATATTTCATTCAATGGTCAGCGCTTTTGCTGCGCAAAAGTCGGCTT
>CAYLJL010000006.1:0-16613 GCA_964384005.1 uncultured Lachnospiraceae bacterium
AACTTTAAAAGTATAATGGGTTTTACCGATATATTTAACGATTTCACCAAAAACGCCCGATTCTTCTCTTACTTCTCTCAAAGCGGCTTTTTTATAAGTCTCGCCCTTTTCAACGGTTCCTTTGGGCATTACCCAGCCAATATATCGGCCGTTTTGATTTTTGTACAGTAAAAATACTTTTACCCTGTGGATAACAACTCCTCCACAGCAAACAGCTTCAATCACAATAAATTCCCCCGATTTCGTAAGACGCTTTTTATAAAAAATAAAAATCCTCATTTATAAACCTTACATATTTCCGGATTGCGCCTTATAATTCTGTTTCGGAAATTTCCAACGAGATAATATATAAAACACTGTTTTTAAGAACTCAAAAATCATTTTCAAACTTAAAAATTTCGCTTTCGTGCCATTTATTTTGAAAAATAATTTTTGTTTTAAATTATTCAGCATTTTCCTTTATTAAAAGTATAACCTTTTTATATAAATTTTTCAACACTAATTTTTCTTAAATGGAGAATCTTTCAAATGTTTTTTTATTTTTATAAATCCACCCACCCATAAAAAGACGATAAACAGGGAAAAAGGGATAAAATAAAGAGGAATATCGGCGAGTAAAATAAAATCATAAGTCCCGTGTAAAATAAAAGGAATTAAAAACGCCAGAATAAGCATAACCGCTCTTTTTTCACGTATAAATTTAGCTATAGAAAAATAATACCCCATAAATACGGCAAAAAGGGCGTGCCCCGGCACAGACAGAACAGCGCGCAAAACAGCTGTTTCAAGACCGCCCGTATTAGGATTAAAAACATATAATACATTTTCAAACCCCGCGAATCCCAAAGATATAAAAACAGAATAAGCGATGCCGTCATAAGGCTCATTAAAATTCTTATTTCTCCCGATAAGAAAAAATAAAACTAAAAACTTAAAAAACTCCTCGGTAAACGAAGCTACACAAAAAGAATTAAAAAAAGCCTCCGCATTTCCGCCGGAAGGTGAAAATCCGTCTATAAAATTTTCAAAAAAGATAATCGGAAAAGAGATAACGACGCCAAAAAAGATACCGGTAAAAAGTAAAATAAGAGGTTCTTTTTCGTATTTATCTCTGAAATAAATATAAAATAAAATGACAATAACGGGAGCAATGGCAAGTCTCAAGAGCATAAATAAAAAATCCTTTCATTCGGTAAACGCCGATACATCAATAAAATTACCGTAACCCTCACGATTTTTGCAGGGAAGATTCTGCGTTTGCACACAGCAAAAATCGGTTCGATAAACACCATAAGAAAAAAACTTATGACGTTTAGTATAATCATTGTTTACTTATATACTATTCATATACTACCCTTTTGTCAACTTTAATATTCTTATATCATCTCCTAAAAATTCAAGAAAGTCATAATTTCCGTAAAACCTCGATACAACTCTGTCGGAATACTTGTCTACAATATCCTGAGGTTCCAGATTTGTAGAAATAACGACAGGTTTTTTTCTGATATAGCGCAGATTTATAATATTAAAAAATTCAGAGGCTGTAAAAGACGTCTGAAATTCGGTACCCAAATCATCTATAATCAACAAATCGGCGTCAAAAATAAGTTTTAAAACCTCTCCGAATTCTTCGGTTTCATTTTTAAAAGTATTTTTCTCAAGCATTTTAAAGAGCTGAGCCGCCGACAGGTATAAAACGCTTTTTCCGTTGTCCAAAAGCGCTTTTGCGATACAATTACATAAAAAAGTCTTACCCAGTCCCGATTTACCGTATAGATACAGATTCATAAATTTACTGTCAAATTTTTTCACAAAATCCAGAGCTCTTATTAAAATTGACTCAATTCTTTCCTTAGGTGATTTTTCTGACGGAGATTCCGCCTTATCAGAGTAAAAAGAGATATCAAAAGTTTCAAAATTCTCATATTTAATAACTTCTTTGATATTGGACATATCATAGGCGGCTTCAATAAGCCTTTTTTTTAGGCATTGGCATTCCTTTCCGTCCACATATCCCGTATCTCTGCATATTTTGCATTTGTAAACGGTATCAAAGAAATTTTTATCAATACTGTAAAAATCAAAAAGTTCGTCTTTTTTTTTAAGAAGTTCCCTGTTTTTTTCTCTCAGTTCAGAAATATCTTTTTTAGCGCCTTTTTTAAGAGACGCCCTTGCGAATTCAATATTAACGCGTATAATTTCATCGTCAATTTTTTTAATATCGGGAATAAGGGAATATATCTCAACAATTTTTTTTTTATAAAGTTCATCAGAAATAAATTTCTCTTTTTCGTATTCTCTCAAAACCTTTTTGTAAATCTCGGCTTTAGTCATAAAATCAATCCTTTTTTGAGGAAACGTTCTAATCGGCGTTTCCGTTATCAAGCAATTCACCTTTTAGTTTATTAAGAGCGGCAAAATCCCATTTTCTCTGTTCATAATTTACAAAATTATTTGTTTTGCCGGCGTTTTTTTTGGTATCGTTCAATTTATTTTCTGATTTTGTCTGGCTGAACTCAAAATCAATTTTCTCAACATCAGAAATATTTTTAGCGCCCTGTTTATACCATTTCTGAATAATAGAATCGGCATACTCAAAAGCCGGTTTTCCCGTTTTAATAACCGTTCTTCTGCAAGCCTCTTTAATCAATTCAAGAGGAAGTTTTTTAATCCAATCCTCCATAAATTTAACCTGACCTTCAACGGGAACAATTACTGAAATACCGAAAGCCTTCATAATCTCCCTGTACTCATTATTAAAAACCTTAACAAGTTCCTTTGCCTTTTCGACAGAGTCGATGCCTCTTTCGCTCCAATCCACGGCGACAGTCTCAATATATCTTAAATTTCTGCCCTTACCGTTTTTCACACAATACTTAATAAGAAACTCTATAACGTCCACGGGCATATTAAGCCAGTCGTAAAGACTAAATACAAGCTTCATCTTGCTGTAATCAAGCATTGACCCGAAAGCGCCCTCCGCGATTTTAAAAAGTTCTTTAATCTCCTTATTTTCGCCGTAAACATTAAGCTCCTCAATACTGTAATCGGGTATTCTTCCTCTTTCCCTATGTGTTACGGCAGTTTTTTCAGCGTCTTTTCCGAAAGATAAAAAACTGTTTTCCGCAATAGAGTTATGAGAAACGGCTATATCAAAAAACTCAACAAAAAACTCTCCGTCTTTTTCCGTAAAATCAACAACGCCCTCATCTTTCCAGAATTTCCATGCATTAAGAACGTCGCTTTCCAGAATATCAAAATCCGTGGCAATATTTTTTAAAGTAAGCGCCTGCCCCTCAATACATTTTTTCAAAGAGTAAATATAAATGCAAACAAAGACCGATTTCGCTTTTGTAATGTATTTTTCGATAAAAATATTGGAAACAGGCAAAAAATTCAGATTTATACTGTTTTTCATATTTATGTACGACATAAAAAACCCTTTCCTTAGGTAAAAAACAGAGGGTTATAAATTTGCCCTCGGCTGTCAGAACCGCAAAAAACGCTCGCGTGATATTTAATTATAATCATTCAATCATATCAATAACTCTTTTCACTGTTTCCGTAAAAGAATTAATTGCGGAGCTGTTGAACACTTCATAAGTATTCCCGGAAAACTCCTCAAACACAAGAGAAATAATAACAAAAGGAATTTTATTCAGATAACAGGTATGGGCAACGGCTCCGCCTTCCATATCAATGCAGAGAGCTTTAAACTCGTTTTTTATTTCATTTTTTTCGGAAGTCTCAAATACAAATTTATCGCCCGTGACAATTCTGCCGATAAAAGTATTCAGCCCCTGTTCCTCCGAAGCCTTTGACGAAAGGGCTATAAGCTCCGGTGAAGCCTTGAAAAAACTTTCCTCCATACGATAAATAACGCCTTTCGGCACTCCGAAAAAGGTTGTGTCAAAATCATAATAGCAAACGTCGTCAGAAATAACAATATCGCCCGTCGCCATATCCGGATGAAGGATACCCGCAGAACCCACGTCAATAACATAATCCACCGCATACATATCAATAAGTATCTGTGTACAGACAGCGGCGTTCACCTTACCTATGCCGGACATTACCAGAACAACGTTGTTTCCGAACATTTTACCCATTACAAAATCAAGACCCACAATATTTTTAGCGGAAATTATTTCCATCTCGGACCTTATACTGTTAATTTCTTCCTCCAAAGTTCCTATAACGGCAATAGTTTTCACTGTAAACCTCCTATCTTTGTTTTAAGAAAACGCTGATTTATATTGTCAAAACAATAAAAGAATAAACACGAACACTTTAATAAAACGTGATATATTAAAAAATTCTTTTATAGTTTCGTTATAATAAAAATGAAATATAATTTTAAATTATAGCGTTTCCTTAAGCTGCGGATTTTTACTTTTAAAATATTTTCAAATTGAGCGGGAGACTGCTTCTTCAGCCTTCCGCTCATGTATACAGTACACAGTAAGCTTTGTTTATTCCTAAGGCGCCCCGTGAAAATTACTCAACAGTAACGCTTTTAGCGAGATTTCTCGGTTTATCCACATCGTTTCCAAGTCCCAGAGCCATATAATAAGCGAACAGCTGCTGCGGAATATTAGCCAGCAAAGGAGTAAGCATCCAATGTGTACGGGGTATATAAAAAACGTCATCGGCATATTTTGAGATTTCCTTATTTCCGTCCATGGCAATAGCTAAAACTTTCGCGCCTCTTGCCTTACATTCCCTTATATTGCTTACCGTTTTGTCAAAAAGCTCCTCCTGAGTGACAATTCCGATAACAAGGGTAGATTCCTCAATAAGGGCAATCGGCCCGTGTTTAAGTTCTCCGGCGGCATAAGGCTCGCTGTGGAGATAAGCGATTTCCTTAAGTTTTAAAGAGCCTTCCATTGACACGACATAATCAAGGCCCCGTCCGATATAAAACACATTTTTTGAGCCTATATATTTGTGCATAAATCTTTTCAAAGCAGGCTCTTTGGTCAGTATACCGTTTACAAGAGAAGGAAGTTCCTCCATACAGTCTTTGATTTTTAAGAATTCCACTCCCGTCATTTTTCCAAGTTCAAGAGCAATGTGACAAGTAATAAGATACATTGACACTACCTGTGCCGTAAAGGCTTTTGTGGAAGCGACGGCTATTTCAGGGCCGGCAAGAGTGTATAATACATCATCGGACTCTCTCGCGATAGAACTGCCGACAGCGTTTACAATGCCAAGAGTTCTGGCGCCTTTTTCCTTAGCGAGACGCATCGCCGCGATAGTATCCGCCGTTTCTCCCGATTGAGAAACAACAATCATTAAAGTCTTGTCGTCAATCAAAGGGTCTTTGTATCTGAATTCACTTGCAACCTCCGAGTTAACAGGGATTCGCACAACTCTCTCGATAAGATATTTACCCACAAGTCCGGCATAATAAGCCGTACCGCAGGCAACGATATAAATTCTGTTAATATTTTTAAGTTCTTCTCTGCCCAGCTTAATTCCGTCAAGTTCAACCCCGCTGTCTTTAAGACGTGAATTCAGATTATCTCTGACAACTTTTGGCTGTTCATGGATTTCTTTAAGCATAAAATGGTCGTATCCGCTTTTTTCGGCGGCCTCAATATCCCAGTCAACCTTAAAAATATCTTTTTTAACCTCGTTTTTGTCAAGGTCAAGAATTTTAACCGAATCCGCCTTCAAAACAGCCACTTGATTATCGTCAATAAGATAAACGTTTCTTGTGTAATTAAGTATAGCTGGCATATCCGAAGCGATAAAATTCTCTCCCTCGCCAAGCCCGACGACAAGAGGGCTGTCTTTTCTTGTTGCGATAAGCTGGTCGGGAAAATCCCTGCATAATATACCGAGGGCATAAGAGCCTTCTATTCTTTCAAGGACTTTAAATACAGCGTCTAAAATATCCATACCGCCCTTATAATAATAGTCAATTAAATGGGCGACTGTTTCCGTATCGGTTTCAGAAGCGAATTTATAACCATTTTCCTCAAGTTCCTCTTTAAGAGACATATAGTTTTCAATAATTCCGTTGTGAACCACCGCGATTTTTGAATCGTCACTGAAATGAGGATGGGCGTTTCTGTCAGAAGGCACGCCGTGGGTTGCCCATCTTGTGTGTCCGATTCCCGCCTTGCCCTTTAAAGGAGACATATAAAGCTTATCCTGAAGATTCTGAATCCGGCCTTTTGTTTTGCAAATATTTATTTTAGCCTGTTCCGCGTCATAAACGGCAACCCCCGCCGAATCATAACCTCTGTATTCGAGCTTGGACAAACCGTTTATGAGAACAGGAACCGCGTCATTTTTACCAATATAACCAACAACACCGCACATCGCAGCACCTCCGAAAAAATATTAATAATCGATAGCAAAACAACAAAATAATCAAGAAAGAAAGTCAAAATCATAAAAAAATTGCTCAGACTGCAAAAAAAGTTAAAATTATAAAAAAATATGAATTTTCTGAAGAATAAAGATTCAAAAAGCGCCGCGGACTTCAATCCGCGGGACGGGCTTTGTCCGGGCCGGTCGCAAAGCTTTGCCGCCAGCTCGGGCAGCTTGACTGAGGATAAAATCTGACTTCAGTAAATGCCCGTATTTTCCGCAGGCGCGTCGGGTTTATCGACACGCTGAAAAATTGCTGTAAGCATACCGTTATTTAAGCAAATCCTCAATAAGAGCGGCAAGTTTTCTGGCGTCTTTTTCAATTTCTTCTTTGTCCCTGCCCTCAAGCATAACACGGACAATAGGCTCCGTACCGGAAGGACGTATAAGAACCCTTCCCTGTCCCTCGAATTTTCTTTCAAGCTTTTCAATTTCCGCCTTAATCGTTTCATTTGATAAATAATCATCCTTTTTGTTTCTGTCAACAGTTGCGTTAATAAGGACTTGAGGGAGAACCTCCATAATCTTTTTAAGTTCGGAAAGCTTTTTGCCTGTTTTTTTCAAAATACTCAGGAGCTGAATCGCGGTAAGTATTCCGTCTCCCGTCGTATTATGCTCAAGAAAAATAATATGTCCTGACTGTTCACCGCCCAGAGCATCGTTATTTTCAAGCATTTTCTCAAGAACATATCTGTCCCCGACCTTGGTTTTCTCAATATTTATTTTTTTCTGCTCGCCCATTATAAACAGGCCCAGATTACTCATAACCGTGGCTACGATTGTATTATTTTTAAGTTTACCCAATTCTTTGAGATATAAACCGCATATAGCCATAATCTGGTCACCGTCCACAAACTCTCCGTTTTCGTCAACAGCGAGACACCTGTCTCCGTCGCCGTCAAAAGCTATTCCGACGTCGGATTTTGTCTCAACGACAAATTTTTTAAGGCTCTCCATATGAGTAGAACCGCAGTCTTTGTTTATATTTGTTCCGTCCGGTTCCCTGTGAATGGCGCAAACCTCCGCGCCAAGTTCGTGAAGGGCAATCGGCGCCGCCTTATATGTAGCGCCGTTAGCGCAGTCAATAGCAACTTTAATTCCGCTGAATTTAACGTCAGTCGTACTTTTCAAAAATTTTATATAATCGTCTATCGCCTCGTCCTTAACAATTTTTGAGCCTACCGCCTCCCCTGTGGGTCTTGGAATGTCATCAAAGGAATTAATCATAATATCCTCAATCTGCGTCTCCGTTTCATCAGGAAGCTTAAATCCTTTGCTGTTAAAAAATTTTATTCCGTTATCCTTTACGGGATTGTGGGAAGCGCTTATAACAACTCCGGCGTCAGCGTTATATTTTCTTACAAGATAAGCCACGGCGGGAGTGGGAACCACTCCCAAAGAAACGGCTTCCGCCCCCACTGAGCATATTCCGGCGATTAAAGCGGCCTCAAGCATATCTCCCGATATTCTCGTATCCATGCCAACAATTATTTTAGGTATGCTTTTTGTTTCTTTTGTAAGCACAAAAGCGCCCGCCCTGCCTAAATTATATACAAGTTCCGGTGTAAGTTCCGTATTGGCTACGCCTCTTACTCCGTCTGTTCCAAAAAATTTTCCCATATTCAAGTTTTTCCTCCTATAGCAAAACAATAAAAGAATGAAAAATCAAGTTAAAGGAAATACCGGCAAATCCAAAAACAATTTTTCAGAAAAGTTGAAGTGTCAGCGTTATTTTTCCCGAAAATGACACGACAACGGAAATTTCAAGTTTGAAAAATTATTTTCATTTTCCTTTATGCGGTGTTTCCTTAAAAAAGACAATGTAACAGGGAATTACTTTATTGTTTTGCGCCGTAAATTCTCAAATAGGTATAAAACAATAAAATAATCACTTTCGACATTATAACACTTAATGTAAATATATTCAATAAAAATTTTATTATTTTATCGAGGATAAGCTCCAAAGTCAGAGTATCAGGTTTCTTGTTCCGTCATTTCTTCCTCCGTCGTTTCATCTACGCCGTCTCCCATCACTTCTTCCGTCTCGTCAGAAGGTTGACTCTGAGACTGTTCCTCTGTCGTGATTTCGGTGTTTTCCTGTATCTGTTCTTCAATTTGTTCAATTTTCACATTTGCGAAAACGTCTTCGCTCAGTTCAACTCCATCAGGAAATTCAAACTCAACTTTAACAGAGGAATGTGTTCCGTCCGAAAGACCTGTCGCGTCAATTTTTCCTGTTATATCCGTTTCATCAAGACCGTCTATAACCGTTTTTGAGCCTTTCACTTTTATTTTTATATCATCTGAAAGACTGGCCTCTTTACCTTCGTCTACGTTTTCAAAAGAAATATTTTTATCGCTTAAGGAAAATTCCTTCTCGTAAGTTTCGGCAAGTTCAATAGTTACTACTACTTCTTTCTGTGTACCTGATTTTATACTCAGTTTATTTTTAGCTATATGAGCGTTCACATCAAAGGTTTTAACAAGCCGGGCCTCGCTTTCCCCGTTAATCCTGACAACAGGCTTGATAGTTCCTATATGAGCGATTTCTTCTTCCTCTCCGACTACTTCAATATATTTAGGTTCCCACTCAACTTTTGAGATTGTAAAACCCTCTCCGGGGGTTCCCTCTATCGTTGGTTCTTCCACAGGGATTTGACCGTATTTGTAAATGCCTATGCTGACCTGGACTGTTTCAGGCTCAATAACAATAGATGTCAGCTCGTTGCCGTTCTTGTCAAAAGCAACTGGTGTAAAATCTTTCTCAAAGCCCTCAGAAACATCAGATACGTCAAGAAACACCTTGACCGAATATATTTTATCTATTACCGATGACGCGCCCTTAACCTTTACGACAGACGGCATAACAACAGTTTCACCCGCGAGATATCCGTTTGAGAGTTCTCCCTCCGAGTCGACCTTAACTTCTTTTTCAACCTCGACGATATTGTCAAGCTGAACAGAAATCTCAGCCGGTATAAAATTAACAAGTTCGTAAGTATAGACATAACTTGTAGGGATAACGGGAGTAACCGCGACTTTAAAAGGTTCGTTCAAATCGTCGGCGTAAAGCATGGCAAACTGTTTCAGGTCGACAGTGGCCGTAATATCCTTTCTGTTTTTACTTAGCTCATCTAAAGCCGTTCTTGTGGATTTAACTTTTATATCTATTTTTGTGTTTTCTATTTCCTCTTTGTTAATTACGGCAAAACCTCGTTCCGTAAGTTTATCCTCGTTAAGAAAGGTTATGTTTACGCTGAAAGTCTGTATTTCAGTAGGATTGATGATATTCATCACTATAAACCACAGAATAATCGCGCAAACGACGGAAAACAATTTCCAGCCAAAATTTTTGCTTATATATTTTATAAGCTTTTCACTCATCTTCCTCAGCATTGTTTTTTCGTCCTTTCCACAATTTTATTCTCTTGCGTGTTGGTTTAACACCCTTTGAAATCATTTTAGTAACTTCCGACTCCGAGAGCCCCCGATAAAGCTTTCCGCTGTGGGCAACGGAAACGCTTCCCGTTTCTTCGGAAACCACTATGATATACGCGTCCGATTCTTCGCTCGCGCCCACGGCGGCACGGTGTCTTGTTCCCAAATCAAGGCCTATTTCGGTCTGCGTCAGCGGCAGTATGCACGTAGCGGCGGCTACTCTGTTGTTTCTGATAATAACCGCGCCGTCATGCAAAGGAGTTTTATTTTCGAATATATTTATAAGGAGCTGACTTGAAACAAGGGCGTCAATAGGAATTCCCGTCATTTCAAGGTCACCCAGCGGAACGTCCTGTTCAAGAAGAATTAAAGCGCCTGTTTTAACCTTCGCCATTTTATAAGACGCCGTAACAACTTCCTTAACCGTCTTCTGCAGGATTTTACCCTCCTCGTCGTTATTAAAAATATTTGTAACAATGTTGCCTTTTCCTATTTGCTCAAGACCCTTTCTGAACTCCGGCTGAAAAAGGACAATAAGAGCGATGATTCCAACGGAAAGGGTTTTCTCTATAATCCACGATATGGTATAAAAATGAAGCTGATAAGAAAAAATGCTGATAATAAAAATAACGGCGATACCCTTAAAAAGCGACCAGGCTCTTGTTTCCTTAATCCATATCATAACGACATATATAAGAAGCGCGACAAGTAAAATATCAATTACGTCCGTAATTCTGAGACTTGGAATACTTAATGTTGATAAATTCAGCTCCGACATAATTCTTCCTAAAGAATTATCCATAAATTCACACCAGCTTTCTTAAAAATCCTGCGGATTGCTATAAGAGAAATCATCTCCGACTGTAAAAAAAATACCCTTACAATGTATAGCAGTTCATAAAATTTTATTTTTAAATTTTGTTTCCTTTTCAATTATAACACAAAATTAATTTTTTCTCAAATAAAATGACATACAAAATTCTCCCAAATTAAACAAATATTCATTTTTACAGTCCGTTTCCTTTTTCTGTAAACAAAGACAAATAAAAACAGCCTGTATTTTGTCAAATCGACCAGAGTAAACACCGTATAATTAAAAATAAAAAATTATTTTTATTATCTTATGTGCGGTATTTACTTAAATATAGCCGTTTAACAAAATATAAGCTGTTTTTCACAAAAACTATAATCAGTTTTTCTTTAAATAATCGTCAATAGCCTTAGCCGCTTTTTTACCCGCTCCCATAGCGAGGATAACGGTGGCAGCTCCGGTAACGGCGTCGCCGCCGGCATAAACAGCCTCACGAGATGTAAGTCCTGTATCTTCTTCAGCGACGATACATTTTCTTTTGTTTGTATCAAGACCCTTTGTTGTTGAGGAAATCAAAGGATTAGGAGAAGTACCGAGGCTCATAATAACCGTATCAACGTCCATAGTAAATTCAGAGCCCTCAATTACGACAGGGCTTCTTCTTCCCGACTCGTCAGGCTCGCCTAATTCCATTTTAACACACTTCATACCGGCAACCCAGCCGTTTTCGTCAACAAGTATCTCTGTAGGATTTGTAAGAGTGTCAAAAACAACTCCCTCCTCCATTGCGTGGTGAACCTCCTCAACTCTCGCGGGAAGCTGTTCTGTTCCTCGCCTGTAAACGATATGGCTTTCAGAACCTAATCTTAAAGCTGTTCTTGCGGCGTCCATAGCTACGTTTCCGCCTCCGACAACGGCGACCTTTTTGCCGATTTTAACAGGAGTGTCATATTCATCGGTATAAGCCTTCATAAGGTTCACACGGGTAAGGAACTCATTCGCGGACAAAACGCCGTTTGCGTTTTCTCCCGGAATTCCCATAAATTTAGGAAGTCCGGCGCCGGAGCCGATAAACACCGCGTCAAATTTCTCATCGTCAAAAAGCTGGTCAATAGTAATCGTTCTGCCGATAATAACGTTTGTTTCGATTTTAACGCCATTTTTAACGACCTTTTCTTTAGGAAGCCTGAACTCCGGAATACCATACTCCAGAACGCCTCCCGGTCTGTGAAGGGCCTCAAAAACAGTCACGTCATAGCCTTTTTTAGCCAGGTCTCCCGCGCAGGTAAGACCCGCGGGGCCGGCGCCTATAACAGCGACCTTCTTACCGTTTTTCGGTTCTGTTTTACTTAAATCGACTTTATTCTCGCTTGCCCAGTCCGCGACAAATCTCTCAAGTTTACCGATAGACACAGGCTCGCCCTTAATACCTCTTATACAAACGCCCTCGCATTGAGTTTCCTGAGGACATACACGACCGCATACGGCGGGAAGCGCGCTGTATTTTGAGATAACCTCCGCGGCTCCTTTAAAATCGGATTCCTTAACCTTTCCGATAAATCCCGGAATATCTATGGAAACAGGACATCCTGTAATACATTTAGCGTTTTTGCATCCAAGACATCTGTTTGCTTCCTCAACAGCCTCGCTTTCGTCATAACCAAGACAAACTTCTTCAAAATTAGTCGCTCTTACTTTAGCGTCCTGTTCTCTTACGGGAATTCTTTTCAAAACATCACCCATTATTTGTCACCTCCGCAGCCACAGCCGCCATGGCTGTGAGTATCTCCTTCTTCAAATTTAAGTTTGGCTCTGCCCTCTTCTGTTTTGTACATAGCCTGACGGCGCATAGCTTCGTCATAATTTACAAGATGTCCGTCAAATTCAGGTCCGTCGACACAGGCGAATTTAACCTCATCGCCTACGGTAACACGGCAGGCCCCGCACATACCCGTACCGTCAACCATAATAGGGTTAAGGCTCACAATGGTCGGTATATTAAGTTCTTTAGTCATAGCCGCGGCGACCTTCATCATAATCATAGGCCCGATAACAACGGCATGGTCATATTTTTTGCCTTTATTCTCCACAAGGTCTTTAAGACAGTCGGTAACACGGCCGTTAAAGCCATATGAACCGTCGTCTGTTGAAATATAAAGATTTTCGGCAACAGCCTTCATCTCATCTTCCATAATCAATAAATCTTTTGAGCGGCTTCCGATAATTACATCGGCGCCCACGCCATTTTCGTGAAGCCATTTAACCTGAGGATAAACAGGAGCGGCGCCCACGCCGCCGGCGATAAAAATAATATTTTTCTTTTTGAGTTCCTCAACGCTTTCATCAACCAGGTCGCTCGGTCTGCCAAGCGGGCCGACAAAATCGGATATATAGTCGCCTTCGTTATATGTCGCAAGTTCAAGAGTACTTTTCCCTACAGTCTGGAAAACAATGGTAACAGTTCCCTTTTCCCTGTCAAAATCTGCGACTGTCAAAGGGATTCTCTCACCCTGTTCTGTGTTTTTAACAATAACAAACTGACCGGGAAGAGCTGATTTTGCGACTCTTAAAGCTTCTATATCCATAAGAAATATATTATCCGTAAGAGTTCTTTTGCTTACTATTTTGTACATAGTATGTACCTCCCTTATAAAAATACGCGGTGGTTCTTTTTTTATTATAAAGGAAACAGCCTGATAATTCAAATATAAAATTATTACAAAATCTTTAAGGAAACACTGATTTAATGGTATTAGAGCCTGTCTAAAATCTGTCTTGAGCTGTACAAATTGCACAAATTTTTCAGAGAAGGGAAAAAATCGCGTGCTTAGTCGAAAGCCTGAGTCAAGATTTTCTTGACAAAGCTATGGCAAATTTGGAAGTTTTGTACAGCCGAATGAGATTTCAGGCAGGCTCTTAAGGAAATACCGCATAAAAAGCAATAAAAATAATTTTGAGTCAATCAGCGTTTTCTTTAGTCGGCGTTTCCTAAAAAACCTCTGCTACATAAAAGGTTATAGCAGTATTAATTTTTTGTCAAGACATTATCAAAAATTTTTTACAACATTTTTTAAAATCTTTCAAAAATACTTGTTTTTTCTGTTTATTATGTATAAAATATATTTAAGACACAATATAGTCAATCAACTTGAAAATAAACAAGTTCGGCGGTCAGAAATCCTTTTTGCTTATGTTTAGTCAGTCAGCATAGGCTCCGGCTACGCTCTTCTTTCGCCGCCCCGCAAAAATAATTTTTATCCCGCCTCCCTTTGCTCATTTTCAAGTTGATTGACTATAAACAGTATTTGCGGAAGGCAAATGTCGCTCGTCGTTAAAAAAATTTGGGTAAATCAATTTTTATCAATCCTTAAAATGGGGTTTAGTATAAAATTAAAAAAAATTCCATACACTTTCAAATATAAGCTCGTTTAATTACAAGTATGACAAAAATATATTTTCCAAAGATAATAAATTCTAAAAATGTTGATTAATTTACTTTAAAAGGGGTTTAATATAATGGGTGATAAGCATAATAAAAATAAAATAAATTATGAAAAAGAAGGAGTGTTTTACACCCCCGGGAAAACGCCGGATAATTCTGACGACTTCGACTCTTTTGATAATTTTGGCAAGAAAAAAAACTCCTCCGAAAAAAATATCAAAAAGCTTCCCCCTAAAAAATCAAAATACCCTGTATATATGACAATAGCCATAAGCAGCGGAATACTTGCCTTTATAATTCTGCTTATACTGATGAAAAATATATTAGGCGGCGGCACAAGCAAAAAAAATACAGGTTCCTATTCGGAACCCTCCACAATAGACTATACAAACTCCGAGGGAGAGCAAAATAATGATGTTTCCGTTTCCGACAGCGAATACCTTGGCGTAATAAGGACAAAAAGCGACTCGTTCAAAACCCTGACAATATATAACATAACCTTTGAGGAAAACGATGACTACACTGTGACAGGAGGAACGCAGATTTATGACAAATACGGAAAGAGTATTGTTTTTGACGAACTCAAAGAAGGGGATTTGGTAAACTTCATTTACGATAAAGAAAACAATCTGGTTTCTGTAAGCAAATCGGACAAAGCCTTTACGGAAACTTTAAAAGGCGGCTTTAAACTTGATACAATAAGTAAAACAATATCAAACGGTATGAAAACATACAATTATTCTGAAATCACAAAATTTATATACAAAAATGAAGACTTTGACCCCGAATTTATAGACCCTTCCATAGACACAATCACAATATCGGGTTATAACGGCGTTATATGGTCGGTAACCCTTGAAAAAGGTCACGGAGAAATAACATTTATAAGAAATAATAAAATAAAAGACGGAATAATAGAAATAGATACAAATATATACAAAAAATTAAGCGATATAGATACGGTAAAATTAAATGACGGTACTCATAAAATAGTTGTAAAAGGTACAAATATCGAATCGTTCACAAAAGAAGTCACCCTGACTATAAACGAAAAGATAGACTTTGACCTTAACACAATTCCGATAAAAACAGGAAAAGTTACAATAAATCCAAACGTAGACGACTACGCCTTGTATATAAACGGAAATCTTGAGCTTTCAAGAGAACCCCTTGAATTAGAATATGGCTCATACGCCATAGAAATTGTAAAATACGGCTACGTAACCTATACCGGTCGCTTTACCGTAAATTCTTCTGAGGAAATAATAACGCCTAATCTCGCGAAAGAAGTAAAAATGGGTACGCTGACCGTAAATTCAAATCCCACAGGCGCGAATCTTTTAATAAACGGCACGTCTGTCGGAACGACGCCGTATACCTGCGACCTTGTACAGGGACAGCATTCAATCACGTTAAAAAAAGACGGTTACAAAGATATAACAATAGATTCGATATATATATCCGAACAAGGGGCGACATATAACGTTGAGTTACAGAAGGAGTAAAATAGTTAAATGGAAAAATCAAAACTAAAAGAATGGCTGTCCGCGTTTGTGGAAGCGATAATAATAGCTGTGGTACTTTATTTTCTGGCGTGGCCTTTTTTAATAGAGGGTTCGTCAATGGAAAGTACCTTTGAGACAGGCGACAGGGTATTTGTGTCAAGACTCTGCGCGTACTTGAATCTCATTGACTATAACGACATAATTTTATGTAAAGTTAAGTATGAGGGAAATGAGGAAATAATAGTAAAAAGAGTAATAGGAAAACCGGGCGACCATATAGTTATAAAAGATAAGCAGGTTTATATAAACGATTGCGCGTTAATTGAACCATATATCAAGGCTCCTTTTTCAACCGACGGAAGCATAGATATAACTTTAGAAGATAATGAATATTACGTACTCGGAGATAATCGCCAGAAAAGTACAGACAGTCGCTTTTTCGGAGCTGTAAACAAGTCCGACATAGAAGCCGAAGTAATATTCAGATGGTATCCTTTCGACAAAATGGATTTTATACCTTAGTCTTTTTTCAGACAGAGCGCCGGCTTTGTTCCTGTGGGACAACCGCTTCTTAACGCCTTTTGCTGAACTATCGCCGCAAGTCTGATTCTCTTATCGTCTCACATACAAAAAAGGTATCCGCCATTTTTAAGACAGATACCTTTTTCGTTTTGCTCTATAACCGATTTTATATATAAAAAATGCCTTGCATTAAATTATAGATTCGATAGATTATAAGCGAGAAACATTAGCAGCCTGAGGACCTTTTGCACCTTGAACAACTTCAAATTCAACCTGCTGACCTTCTTCAAGAGTTTTGTATCCCTCTGAATTGATAGCTGAAAAATGTACGAATACATCATCCTCACCCTCAACAGAAATAAAACCAAAACCTTTTTCTGCGTTAAACCATTTTACTGTACCTTTTTTCATGAAAAAATCCTCCTAAAAAATAAAAAAAATAAAAGTTACTCTTTTAAACTAACACAAAATTTGCTTTATGTCAATAAAATTAATAATATTTTCCAAAAAA
>CAYLJL010000007.1:0-16532 GCA_964384005.1 uncultured Lachnospiraceae bacterium
AAAGGCTTGACCTAAACTTTATTTCGGCTACGCCGCAAAAATTGATTTCCGTGGCGTAAGCCTTTGTGCGATAAATCAGGACTTTATTCATAAACAAAATATTATGAGGGCTGAAATACAGGAGATTTTTTGATATTATACCCCTTTTATTTCTATTACGTTTCCCTTCATTAAATCCTTATATTTTTCATCACAGGTAACAAAAATAACTTGATTGTTCTGAGAGTATTTCTGAACCAAACTACAGGCTCTTGCCGCTCTTTTGGCGTCCATATCCGTAAATGGGTCGTCAAATACCACAAGACCGCCGCCTTTCGGATAAAGATGCTTCAATATTGCAAGCCTGAAAGCTAAAGATATAGTATCTTTTGTACCTTCTGAAAGTATTTCATAAGTCAACAGTCTGTTCCCGCTGGTTATCTGAGAACTCAGTTCCTCATTTATAGATTTCAGAGAGATAAATCCGTCAGAAAGAACAGAAAGATATTCTCTGAAATTTTCCTCAATATCTGACATAGGATTTCCAATAAAATCATTTTTAAGTTGTAAAAACACTTCATATATATGTTTCCAATGCCCATACTCCGCTTTTTTCTGTTCAAATTCGGCCTTTTTTGCACATAATTCTTCCGAATATTCCTCTGCGGAACGTTCACCTGAATCTTTTTTTGCCTCTGCCAATTCTTCGTTAAGGGTTTCAATCTCTTCGTAATAGCTGTCAATCTCACTTTTCAGAGATTTATCATAACTTTCAGGGTCATCAATATTCTGATATTTTTCAGGAATATCGGCAAACCCGTCAATCTCTTTTTTATGATTTTCAATCTCTTTTTCCATTTCTGAAATCCGCCGTATTAATTGCTCAAAAGACGTGTACACTTTTTCAAAATTCTCAATTTTCGCGCTTTGTTTTCCTATATATACCTCAACAGAAGAATTTCCGCACAAATCCGCTATATGTTTTTTAATCTCGGAAACAGATTCTCCGTCTTTAGGAACAGCATTGTTTTCAGCTTTAAGTTCTTCCCATTTTTTATCGCCAAGCTTTATTCGGATTTTATCCTCCAGACCGCTGGCTTCTCTTAATAAATCAACATTCTTTTCAAATTTATCACATAATTTATTAAGATTATTGATTTTGTATTTGTCAAAGATTTTTTGAAGCAAAGAACGCTTATCAGCGATTTCCTTTTTTATCTGTTCCAAATCAACACCCATAGGTGTCAGCTGTAACTCTAAAACTTCAGGGATATAAATTTCAATCGCTTCCGTAATTTCCAGTTTATCTTTAGAAATATCAAGCAGCCGACCATCTGAAGCTGCGGTAACTTGTATCGGTGTATCTCCCAGCCGCCGGATTTTCGCCATCAGATTCAAACCGGCAATCTTTCCTTCCAAGACCCGTATTTCATCTGATAAACTTTTTGCTTTTATAACATCTTCTCTGATAATTTCGCCATTTTCCGCTATAGCTTTCTTTTTATCCCGCAAATCAGACTGATAGCTATGGATAACTTCAAATAAATCTCTGATTTCGGCCGCCTTAAGGCGTTTTTGCAATTCAAAAGCCGACTCATACCTGCCCTTTATTTCCGGCCATTGCGCGTATATTTCTTTCATTTCTTTCAAACGTTTCGTATTTTCTTCTGATAAACGCTTTAAAAATTTACGCTGCTGCAATACATCGCGGAATGCAAGAAATTCCTCTCGTTTTTTACTTGACTCATCTTTATTCCTTTTAGCGGATTTAAGTTTCAGAACAATACTTTCAACACGTTCTTCCGCAAGTCGTGCTTTTGACTGTTCGGCAGCTGTTTCCTGCCAAGCGTAATACGCCCGCAGAATAATTGAGCTGTTTACATCTTTTTTTAATTTCCATGGATTATTAATACCTCTTTTCATTCCATCCTGAGGTAAATCCATTTTAAAATCCCAGTGTTCATCATACTGAGCGCATAATTCTTTCAAGTGTTTTTCCATTTTATCAATATTTATACCGCCTGTCTCCATAACCGCTTTCATAATAGTATAGGACAAATCCTCTTTTACCCCGCCCGAAGCCTTCTTGGATTGAAAAAGTCCGCGTAGCATTGTCTGCCGACGTTTTTGAGAAGCGAATATCACTTCGTCAAAAATACCTTTTCTGTATGACAATTCCAGAGACAATATTTCGCCAATTTTGTCACCGCCACTTATACGAGTACCGTCAGGCATAATAAGCTTGCATCTTCCGTCTGAGCCGCTCCATTCCTTTGATAACTCATATTTGCCGCGTTCTGTTTCAAAACAGATTTTTCCATCAATCATATCTCCATACGGCACAGTAAAATATGTATTTTTAAAGTCCTTGTTACTTCTTCCGTCAATACGCTCCGATTGGAAAAACAAACAATAAATTAAGTCTACTATTGTGCTTTTTCCGCTTTCATTATCGCCAAGAAGGATATTCAGGCCATCGCAAAACTCAATATCACGATTTTGAAGTCCCGCGAACTGTTCACATTTTAACTGTTTTATTTTCATTAAAATACCTCCGACGCCATATATTTTTATCCATTATAGTAAAACAATAAAATAATTCCTTTATATATCAGTTTTGTTAAAACCTGCCTGTTTATTCTTTTGTTGTTTTACCATAATTATTCCTTGCACTCCATCAAAAGATTGTATGCCATCTGTACTTCCTTAGGGTCATCCATAAGCTGTTTAAGCAAATTAGCCGCAAATCCGAATTCAGGAAATTCCGCGTCAATTTTTTCAACGGTAATTTCTTCACTAAGCTCATCATCATCTATCTCATATGCTAAAACCTGCCCGAGAAGTTCCTTGTATATATCGCTTTTAATTTCGTACTCAGCCTGACGCACAGAGCCTTTTAATCTTAACCGCAGCACGGATTTTTTTTCATCTATGCCGTCTGTAACGCCCTTAATAGATTTTCTCAGTACATTATCACTATCGGGAAAAACTTTAAGTTCTTTGTCGAAATAGCTAATCTGCCCGCTTTTATAACTATGAGCGGAAACTATTTTATTCTTATCCTTATCCTTATAATCAATAGAAATAACAAAGCCATATCCCTTCGTATCGTTTTTTAAATCTGTCTGCTCATGTGTTCCCGCGTTATAGATTCTGTATCCGGTACTTTCACGGTTTTCAGAAAGTGAGGGATATGGAATATGAGTATGTCCAATCAGCCAGACATCCATAGGAATTTCTTCCAGTTCAGATTCAGACATTGAAAAATACTCACCGTTCATATCCGGTGTAATTCCCTTTAAAGCCCCATGCGCTATGCCAACACGATAAATCTCGTCAGAAACAATCTCCATATTCTTAATCCAGCCCAGATTGTTCTCCGCGGAATGTTTAGAGTGGCAATAAGCAGGATAAAATATAACATTCTCATCACCCGCATCAAAGGAATATTCTTTAAATTCCTTTAAGAGCACAATATTATAATCTCGTTCAGAAAATTCTTTTTCAAATTCATTCCATAGTTTTTCCTCACCGGTATAATAATCATGGTTACCCGGAAGAATAATAATTCTTCCGCTAAAACCGTTCAGAATATCAATCACAGACTTTATGTCGGATTTTTTAATACTGCTGACATTATCAAATAAATCCCCCGTTACCACAAAAAAATCACATTTTTCTTTTTCGGCCTGACAAACCATATCCCGCAGGCAGTCAAAACGGCTTTGTATCAGTTTTTCCCTCACTTCAGGATATCTGTCATATTTCCTGCCGAAATGATTATCACCGGTTTCAAATATTTTAATCATTTTAATTTACCGCCTCCTCAAAAAATATTATGATTGATTATACAGTCTGAGCATAGTAGCGATAGCCTGTTCCCTTGTATAATTCATCCATGGTGAGAATTTCCCCGCTTCCGTCCCCACCATAACAAAAGTATCGCCGCTTTTTATACCCGATACAGAGTATATAGCGTCTTTCGCCCAATCGGCGAAATAACTCTCGTCGGAAAATTTTTCCTGTTTAGGCGTGTCGGCGACTTCAAGAAGATTAGCCAAATTCTTAAGCATAACGGCAGCTTCCTGTCTTGTAATATTATTGTTCGGAGTAAACTCTTTATAGCCTGTCCCTTTAACAATACACAGATTATAAGCGGCGGTTACAAAATCGTCCCAAACATCGTCAAAAGGAGATACGGCGTTTTCGTCTATTTTATTTCCTGTTTTTACCATATAGGTATTTACGGCAAGCTGACAAAATTCTTTTCTTGAAATATTCTTTTTATAACCATTCTGTAACTGTTCAGGAACAATACCTATATTGACGGCCGTTTCAATACTTTCCCTTGCCCAGTCGCTCATATCATACAAATCATTTCCCATTTTAATGACTTCTTCTTTTGTATTATAGCTGTTTCCCAGCAAATCATAATAAGTCTCTGTCGTATCGCCGGTTTTAGCCTCTATAAATACAACGCCGTTCTCTTTCATCGGCGTAAGAATATGATACCCCATAGGAACAATCAATTTAAGGTCTGAATTAAGCATACCTCTCACACTGTCGGTCATTCCCTTTTTAGAAGAAACTGTTATCATTCCTTCCATATCTCCCGTATGAGCCTCAATATCAAGGTAAAAATCCGTAAGAGCGTTTCCCTCACTGTCAATTATTACCTTATTATTGGACGTCATATCGTCAGTTCCGGACATCACCATCTTATAAATATACCTGTCTTCCATTCCTTCTATCGGGGCAATATATTTATAATCAAGCTCCAAGTGTGTAGTCTTGTTCATTTTATCATACCCGTCAGCCGTATCATTATTATACAATATAAACTGTTCGTTCCCCATATTCCTAACAGCAAAATACTCCTCCGGAAAAAGTACGTTAAGATTATTATCAAGCATACCAAATTTATATGGATACTTATCGCTGCTTCTTACAACGATTTTATCGCTGTAAATATCATATATATCATAATATTTTTTATCGCTTAGGGTATTGCCGCTTTCATCGCAGAAATAAAACCCGCCGTCCTTTTCAATAGTATAAAGCCCTGTTTCTCCAAGCTTTCTGACAGGATTTTTACTCTCAGAGTCAAGTCCTATATATTCCGTTTTCTCAGCTCCCTGCAAACTGATACTCTGTGACTCCTCATCAAAGTCTATCCAGTTATACTTAATATCAGCAGCAAGATTTAACTCCTTATCATAAAGCCCTCTCATATAATCAGAAAATCTTGTCACAACAATAAAACCCTTTAAACCCTTAATCTCTCTGAAACCCTCATCAACAAGTCTGTTTCCGCCGGCGTCGCATATAAAATAAAATATATTTCCCGAGAAACTATTCTCATCAATTATCCTCTGACAATAATAATCTGTCGTTTCAACAGGAGAAATATCCGTCGGCTGAGAAATCTTGTTAAACGAGGAGTCATAAAAATCAAAACACTGTTTTCCGCCTTCACCGCTGTAACCGCACTCATAAGACCTGGTATTTTCGTTGTACTCTATATAACTGTATTTTACAGGAGTAACTACGTTAAAATTATCATCAAGAAGAGCGCAGTTATTGTTCAGCTCTCCGGCGTAATAGCGCACAATATATCCCGTGCCCTCATATCTGACCTCATAAAATGCCTGCTCAACCATTTTATTTCCCGAACCATCCGTTATATAAACACCGTCGTTTAAAGTTTCCAGTATATAATACGAAGTACCCTCAATAGACGGCAATACTCTTACAGACGTGGCAAAAACAGCATTCTGCCCCATAAACAGCACACATATCACTAACGTTGCGATTTTTTTCTTCATAATTTTACTCTCCTTGTATAAAATTAATGATAAATAATCTTATAAGACATTTTTACAGTGGAGCATTTTGTATATACGCCAAATCAATCCTCTATTGATTTCTCATAATACATTTTAAGCTTTTTATACACTCTGCCATAAACGGTATTCTGGGGATATTTACCTCTCGCGCCTTTTTTGCCCGCCTTAACTCCTGTTAAAATCTCAATACCATCGTCAACAGATAAAATAGGATAAATATGGAACTCACCCTTTTTAACAGCGTCAATAACTTCGTTTTTAAGAACAAGGTCTTTAATGTTCTGCACAGGAATAATAACACCTTGGGTTCCTGTAAGACCTCTTTTTTGGCATATATCAAAAAATCCCTCAATTTTATAAGTAACCCCGCCTATCGGCTGAATTTCACCTTTTTGATTAACGCTTCCCGTAACAGCTATTTCCTGATTAATAGGCAAATCCGATAAACTCGACAAAATACAGTATAATTCAGTACTTGAGGCGCTGTCTCCGTCAATACCGTTATAATTCTGCTCAAAACAAATTCTGCACGACAAAGAAAGAGGAAACTCCTGAGCGAAATTTGCCCCCAGAAAGCCTGTAATCACTTGGACGCCTTTATTGTGGATACTTCCGCTCATTTCAGCTTCTTCCTCAATATTTACAATGCCCGACTTACCCATATAAGTTGTCGCTGTAATTCTGGAGGGTTTTCCGAAAGTATAACCTCCCATATCCATAACGGCAAGACCGTTTATCTGTCCTACAGCCTTTCCGCTTGTGGAAATCATTACGTCATTTTCCAGAATCATATCGTTAAGTTTATTTTCATAAAGCTGTATTCTTTGAACTTTCTCATTAATGGCCTTTGAAACATATTTTTCATAAACCATATCAGAACCGTCAAGTTTTGCCCATACGTTTGCTTCCTCAAGTATTTCATTAAGCTGATTAAATTTCGTTGTATATTTATCCTGTCTTTCCGCGAGTCTTGAAGAATATTCAATAATTTTAGCGACAGCGGAAACCTCAAAATCAAGAATACCTTCTCTGTCAGCGAATTTTTTTATAAATCTGCATATAGCGAACTGATTTTCCTTATTTCCATCCATTTCATAGTCAAACATAGAACATATTTTAAAAAGCTTTGAGAACTCGTCGTCATTTTCATTTAATAAATCATAATAATAAGATGTACCGATAAGAATCACTTTTACATTTACATTAACCTTTTCGGGTTTAATCGTAGAAACCGAAATCCCTCCGAGCTGGTATTCCTTCAAAGGCTCGATAACAATTTCACCTGTTTTAATAACTCTTTTCAGCGCTTCCCATGAATATACGTTTGACAAAAGGTCGACGACTGATAAAATAAGATACCCTCCGTTTGCCTCATGTAAAGCGCCGGGTTTGATTTTCATATAATCCGTGGTAAAATTTCCATATTCATTGTCATACTCAATATCCCCCGTCAAATTCACATAAGTGGGATTATGGCATTCAATTACAGGAGCGCCCTTTGTCTCTGAATTATCAACAACAAGATTAATTTTATACTTTGATAAAATGTCCTCGTTGCTTTTTCTTGTAAGCCAAGGCGCCATAATCTGCATAGATTCATCGTCCTCGGTTTCTTCTTCAGCAAAACAGCTTATATTTTCGAGGATATCTTCTTTAACATCCTGAAGAAATTTAATAACATCATCGTTCAGAGTATAACTTTCCTGGAGAGCGCCGAAAAAACGGCCGACAATAAAAAGTCCCGTTGTATATTCAATATCGTCTATTTCTTTTTTTGTATTTTTTTCATATTCCTTTATAATCTGCATAATTTCAGCGGCCTTTTCCTGAACAGCCTCTGATTTTTCGGAAATTATATCTTTCTGCTCGTCTGTAAGAGAATCAAAATCCTCCTCTGATATTGTCTGCCCGTCAATTATAGGAAGGAAATACATTCCTGAATTTGTCATTTTGACGCCGAACTCATATTTTTTAGCTTCTTCAGTCATTTCTTTAATAATATTGTCTCTTTTTTCCTGATAATCCTTAATTATTTTATCCTTTTCGGTTTCATAATCGTCTGAAATAAAAGCCTTTGGAAGCTCAATACTCAAAACGTTTATAACCTCGTCAAAATCGTCCTTAAACTTTTTTCCAATACCCGCGGGGAATTTAAGCAATTTGGGATTTTTAGGATTTTCAAAATTATATACATAGCATAAATCATCGGGAGTAGGTTCTGTTTCAGCAATTTCCCTGGCATATTTTTTCGCGAAAGTAGTTTTTCCCGTTCCCGGGATACCCGAAACAAAAATATTATATCCCTTTGATTTTATTTTAAGTCCAAACTCCAGAGCCTTTGAAGCCACATTCTGGCCAATAATATCAGAAGAAGCATCGACTTCTTTAATAGATTTAAAACCAAGTTCTTTCGGGTCGCAAAAACTTTTCAATTTATCATATTTAAGCTCGTCAGCCATTTTTTCACCCCTAATCATAAATAATTTTCAAGTTCGTCTTCGGGAATAAAATATTTCCACATAATAATAGCGTCCTCTTTTGTATCGCTGTAATATTCAGGCCTTATTCCCGATATTCTGAACCCCTTTTTACGATATAAGCTCATTGCTTTCTGGTTTCCTCTCCTGACCTCAAGGGTCATACCAATCATTTCATTATCATGGCATATTCGTTCAAGGTTTTCAATAATTTTTTCAGCAATTCCCTGTCGTCTGTATTTTTCAGAAACAGCGATATTTGTGATATGCCCCTCGTTCACAACACGCCACATACCGCCATATCCGACAACCTTTCCCGTTTTATCGTCAACGGCAACAACGTAAACGGAAAATTTATTTTTACAAATATCTTTCTCAAAAGAAGACTTTGGCCACGGAGTCAAAAAACATTCTTTTTCCACTTCCGCGATATCATCTATATGTTTTTTTTCGGCATTAGCGAAAACTATCATTTTAATTTTTCCCTTTCGTCATATTCCCTTTCGGCCTGTGATTTTCTCAGGTAAACAAGTTCAAATTCTCCCGGAGACGCCAGAATACCTTTATTGGCGTATTCTATAGCGAGCGCTCCCACGGCGGCGGCTCTTTGTTCATTTATATGAGAAGGAGCGAAAACAAAATCACTGTTAAACTCACTTATAATATTTCTGTAAGTCTCCACTCCATCGCCTAAAAAAATAAC
This sequence comes from uncultured Lachnospiraceae bacterium, assembly GCA_964384005.1. Taxonomy (GTDB): domain Bacteria; phylum Bacillota; class Clostridia; order Lachnospirales; family CAG-274; genus MGBC114079. The sequence continues at coordinate 9,006 of CAYLJL010000007.1, forward strand.
GTTTTTATTAAATACGGAAAGCTTTTTAAGAACAATATTAATATCCTCCGCCATATAATCGCCAATGCGTGTAAACATGGCGTTTTCCCATATGTAAAACGCCGTATAAACCTGATTTCTTCTTGCGTCCATAATCGGAGCTATAATTTTGTCATTCATAAAAACATTATATGCGAGAGCGTCAAGAGTAGGAACAGGTACAATTTTTTTATTCAAGGCAAAAGCAATACCTTTTGCCGTAGCGGCGCCGATTCTGAGCCCTGTAAAAGACCCCGGTCCGCATGAACAGGCGATATAATCGACTGAGCCCATATCCAGTTCAACCATATTTTTAAGATAGTCAAGCATAGGCATAATTGTCTGAGAATGATTTTTTTTATAATTTGTCGTAAACTCTGCAATAGTTTTTTTTTCGTCAACAAGAGCAACGCTTGCGGTCAGAGAAGTCGTATCAATGGCAAGAATTTTCATAAATGACACCTCTTTAATTATTCGTCAATTTTAATAATTCTGTAGTTTTCACCTTTTGATAAATCTTTTTCAATATTAACCCAAATAGCCTCTTTGGGGACGGCGGTTTTTATAATGTCCGCCCATTCAATAAGACAAACCCCGTCACCGAATAAATACTCGTCAAAGCCAAGGTCAAAAATTTCATCAGGACCTGTAAGTCTGTATACGTCAAAATGATAAAAAGGCAATCTGCCGCTATGATATTCATTGACAATGGTAAAAGTCGGACTCGTAACATCGTCTTCTATTAAAAGTCCTTTCGCGAAACCTTTTGAAAAAATTGTTTTTCCGGCGCCCAAGTCTCCCGTAAGACAAAATATATCTTTCTTTCTCGCTTCTGTTCCGAGCAAAAGCCCCGCCTGTTCCGTATCATCAGTAGAAAATGTCTCAATAATCATATTAAAATCCTTTCGTAGTATTTACTTCTTTCGAAACCGCGTTATTATGACTCATAATAATATTATTTTTATTTTACTTTGTGCGGTGTTTCCTAAAATATTTTTTCTGACCTGTAGCGAACCAATAAAAAAATAAACAAGCAGTTTTTAATAAAATTAAATATATAAAAGGAATTTATTTATTGGTCCGCGCTAAAGATTTTGTTAATTGCTGTATATAAAACTGCCGTAAAGTTTCGAAAGAAGTTTGTTTTTATTCTGATGTTTCTTCAGAATCTGTTTTCGGAGTAACATCAACATATTCGTCTAAATTATCCGGAAAAGTAACCTCCGTATTGTTGATTTGTGAAATACTTTCCGTAATTTCAATATCGCAGTCAACTTTAAAATCTCTGAAATCGGCCTCGCTTGTTCCATCATAAAGTTCAACTTGCGCCTTACTGACAAGAGTTCCGGCTCTTAACTCTCCGTTATCTCCTATAATTGCCACAACCTGACACTCAAGCATAGTAAAATCATGTTCCGAAACCCTTAAATAGTCCAGAAGATTTGAGAGAAAATCGGGAACCTCCTGTTTCAATACGTCAACATTCAAATCAAAATCAATTCTATAACCGTTTTCAACCTTTTTTATTACAGGTTCAGCGCCTTGACTAAGAACGTTGTCGGTAAGCTTAAAAATATTTATATTTCCCTCGGAAAAGATTCCCTCATAATCTGTTTTCATTTTTTGTTTTATAGACTGAGGATAAAAATAACCGTCTTTATAATATCCTCCGCCTTTTTCAGTCATATCGGCAAGTTCAAAAAATGTTTCAAGCGACGCTGTTCTGTTTCCGTTCTCGTCCTTTCCCGCTTTAAGTTCCGAACTCATAGTCATTCCCATGTTAAAGCTTTCCTTTCCTTCTTCCGTCATAGATATATCGGTATTTCCGGTTATTGTATATGAATCGGAATTAAAAAGAGCGTCAACGGCGCTATTATATCTCTCCAGAGCGTTGCTTGAATTAATCTCTCCCGCCTGATTTTCACCCGATGACGTATTGTTATCTGTACCGCAGCCCGCAAATACACACAAAACCATTATGAAAACAATTAAATTTCTCAGTCTCATAAAAAACCTCCTTGCTGTTCATTTATAATAAAACAATTTTAAGGAAACACTGATTTAATAAAATTAAAAATAATTTTTAATTTTTGAATTAAGCAGTATTTCCTCATGGCTTGCTATTTTATTTAAGATTAAGCGCGAGTCTTTTCATTTCCTCGGCGGCCTTTAAAGTCGCCTCTGTAATTTCAACGCCTCCCGTAAGCCTTGCGATTTCATATATAATTTTTTTATAATCAAGTTCATAAATATTGGTGGTTGTCTTATTGGAATCAAATGTTTTTTCAATAAGAAAATGACTATCGCCCATAGCTGCAATCTGAGGAAGATGAGTAATACATAAAATCTGACGCTTTTTCCCCAGGTCCGAAAGCTTCTGAGCCACCTGCTGAGCGGTTCTTCCGCTCACACCCGTGTCAATCTCGTCAAAAATAAAAGTCTCAACAGTATCGGCGTCCGCCAAAATAACCTTCATAGCAAGCATAACCCTGCTCATTTCACCGCCCGACGCGATTTTAGCCAGAGGCTTTAAGTCCTCCCCAAGGTTAGGAGATATTAAAAACTCAATTTTATCTCTGCCATTTGTAGTAAACTCATTTTGCTTTGAAACATCAACCTTAAATTCGGCGTTTTTCATACCGAGTTCTTTTAAAGTTTTCTCAATACTTGTTTGTATTTTTTTGGCGGCGGCTTTTCTTTCCTCAGAAATCAAATCACATATTTTTCTTATCTGAACTTCAGCGTTTTTCTTTTTCTCGTTTAATTTAATCAATTCTTCCTCACTGTTTAAAATAGCGTCAAGCTTTTCTTTAAGTTCCTGACAATAATTCAGAATTGCCTTTACATCTTTGCCGTACTTTCTTTTAATTCTATAAAGAAAATCAAGCCTTTCCTCAATTTCCTCAAGTTCGGACTGATTACTGTCAATACTGTCGTCATATACGCCCATTCTGTCGATAACGTCCTCAAGTTCCGCATAAATTCCCTCAAGTTCTGAGCAGAGTTCTTTTTGTGTCGGGTCAAGGCGCGCGATTTCAAACAAGCTGTCAAGGGCCGAGGAAACTCTGTCGGAAACCGACCCGTTCTCATCTCTGTATAAAATAGACAAAACACGCTGAGAATGTTCTTTAAGCTTTTCTGAATTGTTTAAAATTTTTCTTTTGGAAATAAGTTCATCTTCTTCATTTTCTCTAAGATTTGCCATTTCAATTTCATCAATCTGAAATTGATACGACTCTGTTTTCATTTCACGCTCCTTCTCATTTCCGTCAATATTTCTGATATTTTTCAATATATTTTTATAATCCCTGTATTTTTCGGAAAGTTTTTCTTTAAGCCTTATAAAATTATCACCGCAGAAACTGTCAACAATGCAGATATGTTTTGACGGATTCATAAGAGATTGATACTCATGCTGTCCGTGAATATCGATAAGTAAAGAAGATACTTCTTTAAGCATTCCCACTGTAACATTTTTACCGTTTATTTTTGATGTTGTTCTTCCTGTGGAGGTGATACTCCTTGAAATCAAAAGAGAACTGTCCTCGTCAATTTCGATACCCAATTTTTTTATCTCCTCCGCGACGAAATCATTCTCAATAAAAATAATAAGCTCCACTAAAGCCTTTGAAGCGTTTTTTTTAATAAAATCCCTGCCGGGGCGCTGACCTGACGCGAAACTTATAGAATCAATAATAATAGATTTACCGGCGCCTGTCTCACCGGAAAGAATATTTAACCCTTTATTAAATTCAATATTGATTTTTTCTATAAGAGCAACATTTTCTATATACAAATGTTCTATCATAAATCAACACCACCTTTTCAACAATAAATAAAACAACAAAAAACCAAACGGGCAGATTTCAACAAAAACCAATATATTAAGAAGTTACCTCATTTTTTCCTGAAAATTTTGCAAATTTCTGTAACAAGCGTTTCTTCATGTAACTAATGTCTCAACATTAATAGGCTCTTTCAGCTGTTCTATAAGCTTGACAGCGTTTTTTTCAGACTTTATAACACAAAAAACAGTGTCGTCCCCCGCGATACTTCCAAGGATTTCGGAATTTTCCATAGAATCCAGAACCGCCGCTACAGCCATGGCCATTCCCTCAAGAGTTTTAATAACAATAATATTCTGAGAACAATCAATATGAGTAACCGCGTCCCTGAAAATTCTTATAAGCTTTTCGGAAACAACAGGCGCCTCATCAGACAAGAGAGCATATTTTTGTTTTTTTCCGTCCATAACTTTTGTTATTTTAAGTTCACGCATATCCCGGGAAATTGTAGCCTGAGTAACGGAAAAACCGGCGTCTTGAAGATGCCTTGCAAGTTCTTCCTGCGTTTCAATATCATTTTCATTAATCAGCTCAATAATTTTAGATTGACGCTTCATCTTCATAAAATATCACTTCCCGATTTCAACCATTTTTCTTCTTAAAATATCATAAAACCCAAGATTTGTAGTTTTAATAATGTGAGTAAAAAATTTTGAGCGTTTTATAATAATTTCGCTGCCCTCTTCCGCATTAACGGTTTCATTTCCGTCAAGAATCAGCACAATATTTTTCTCACTATTTTTAACTTTAAGTTTAATAACATCGTTTCCCGACACGACATAAGGTCTTGCGTATAAAGTATGGGGACAAAGCTGAGTAATCGATATAAGTTCCGTATCAGGCTTTAAAATAGGGCCGCCCGCCGAAAGATTGTAAGCGGTAGAACCGGTGGCTGTAGAAACAATAACGCCGTCCGCCCTATAGCTGTCAATAAATTCTTCGTTTATCTCTATTTCAAATTTAATCATACGAGAAAAAGTGCTGTTTCTCAGACACACCTCGTTCAGCGCGAGTCCGGGGTGATTATCAAAAGGCTTTCCGTCTTTAAATACCTCAAGCATCATTCTTTTCTCTATTGAAAAATTATTGTTCAAAACTCTTTCAACCGCTTTAAAAGCGTCATTTTTCTCAACATCAGCCAAATAACCCAAAGTTCCGAGATTTATTCCCAAAATAGGCGTTTCATAAACAGCGGCTTGTCTCGCTACTGTAAGAATAGTCCCGTCTCCTCCCAAAACCGTAACAAAATCAGATTGCCTGCATATTTCGGCAAGATTGGGAACGCTTTCGGTAGACTCCAAAGCCTCTTTAAATTTATCAAGTACAATAACCTTGCGGCCAAGACTTAAAATATAATCTTTAAGCTTTTTTGAATATTCAAGAAAAGGGTCTTTTTCCAAATTAATAACAAGTCCGATTTTATTCATAAAATCCTCCTTATAGAAAATTTAAAGAAGTCTGTGGGCCTCCGAAACAGCTTTATCAATAAACCCGTTAAAATCAAATAAATTAATTTCCCCGCCGGTTTTTGAAATATGCATAATATATTCAATATTCCCCGCCGAACCCTTAATGGGAGAAAACGTTATATTTTTTATTTTAAAACCCAATTCAGAAATACAGGCGCAAACAGACCTTATAACATTTTTATGAGTTTTAGGATTTTTCACAATTCCCTTTCGGCCGACATTCCTCTTTCCCGCCTCAAACTGAGGTTTAATAAGTATGACCGCCTCTCCGTTTTCGTTTAAAATATCATTCACATAAGGTAAAATTTTTGTAAGAGAAACAAAAGAAACGTCTATGGCGGCAAAATCAACGCTCAAAGAAAAATCTTCCTTACGACAATTTACAATATTAGTATTTTCCATAGATATAACCTTAGGATTATTTTTTATAATATCCGCAAGCTGACCTGTTCCGACGTCAACCGCAAAAATCAATTCCGCGCCGTATCGAAGCATACAATCCGTAAACCCGCCTGTCGAGGCGCCGACGTCAATACAAACTTTGCCTGAAATATCAATATTAAAAAGCTCAATTGCCTTTTCAAGTTTCAGTCCGCCCCTGCCGACATATTTCAGATAACCCTTTTCGTCAATATTAAATATGGTATTTTTTGAAACCCTTTCTCCCGGCTTTCTGAAAATTTTACCTTCAGAAGAAACATAACCGTTTTCAATAGCATCCTTAGCGCGTTCTCTCGAAAAACCGAATTTTTCTTTTAAAACTAAATCAAGTCTTACTTTTTCACACATAAAATCAACCCAACCACGTTATAAAGCGTCATAAAGACATTTTAACACAAATTTTTGTATTTTTCAATAAAACAAATAATTTTTTCGAATATCTTTTCGCTATTAAGACCAAATTCCGTATAAAGTTCCGTTTTGCTTCCCTGTTTGACAAAAACATCAGGGAAAGCGAAATTATATACTTTTTTATTAAACACACCATTTTTAATAAGTTCCAGATTAAGCCTGTCACCAAATCCTCCCAATATTATATTATCCTCTAAAGTAAACACAAATTCAAATTTATTCTCTATATCATGTACCAAATCCAAATCAACAGGGCTTATAAACCTCGCGTTAACCAACGCCGGCGAAAAACCCGCCTCAATAAGCTTATTATGCACCTCAAAGGCTGTATCCGCCATATTTCCGACAAATATAAGCATAATGTTCTCACCGTCAAAAATATATTCGGATTTTCCGAATTCAATTTCCTCAAAATATTCGTCAAAAACAGCTGACGCAATACCTTTAGGGTATCTTATGGCAATAGGAGCGTTAAATTTATTAATAGAGAATTCAATCATTTTTTGAAACTCAAATTTATTTTTCGGAGAAATAACCGTCATATTAGGAATATGAGACAAATATGATAAATCATAAATTCCCTGATGAGTTTCTCCGTCATCTCCGACTATTCCCGCCCTGTCAACAGCAAAAACAACGTGAAGATTCTGAATACAGACGTCGTGAATAATTTGGTCATAGCCTCTCTGCAAAAAAGTTGAATATACCGCGAAAACGGGAATAAAACCGCCTTTTGCCAGACCCGCCGCAAAAGTAACGGCGTGGCCCTCGGCGATTCCCACATCAAAAAATCTTTTTGGATATGCCTTGGAAAAAAACTCAAGTCCCGTACCTGAAGGCATAGCCGCGGTAATACCCACAATTTTTTTATTCTTGGCCGAAAGCTTACAGATAGTTTTTCCAAAGATTTCAGAATAAGTTTCCCCGTTTTTTTCTGAAAGGGGAATACCTGTTTTAACGTCAAAGCTTCCTATACCATGAAATTTAGACGGATATTTTTCGGCGTTTTTATAGCCTTTTCCTTTTGTGGTCAATAAATGAATTAAAACAGGCTTGTCAAACTTCTTGACTTTATTAAAAACATTTATAAGATTATTAATATTATGCCCGTCAACAGGCCCTATATATTTAACTCCGAGTTGTTCAAACATAACTGACGGCAGCAGAGCGTATTTTATTCCGTCCTTAGTTTTCTCAAGAATTTTAACTACTTTAGAACCTAAAACCGGCAAACTGTTCAGAAGTTCGGAAACATCTTTTTTAACTTCAATATATTTAGGAGCGGAACGAAGTTCTGTCAAATATTTACTCATAGAGCCGACATTTTTTGAAATAGACATTTG
>CAYLJL010000008.1:0-16520 GCA_964384005.1 uncultured Lachnospiraceae bacterium
CGCATTGTTTCAGAATTCATAATAAAGCGATGGAAATATTATGGGAGATTCTGAATAAGGGTTAGTATGTAAAGCTATTGATTGAGTTCTTTATTTAGCTATTGAATATATTGGTTTTATTTCACATAAATGGGAGTGATTAAATGCCTTATAAACCAAATACGCCATGCGGACATACAGGTTGTCCAAAGCTTGTGGCTTATGGAGCAAAATATTGCGACGAACATAAGTCTTTGCATCCTGAACCGGCAAGAAGTGCCTATAGACGAGGGTACAACAGGAAATGGCAGAAAGCGAGCAAAGTTTTTCTTAATACATATCCTCTTTGTGTGAAGTGTAAAGCAGAGGGAAGACTTGTCAAGGCTACAGTTGTAGACCATATAAAGCCGCATAAGGGCAATCAGGAATTGTTTTGGGATAAGTCTAACTGGCAGCCGTTATGTAAGCATTGTCACGACGTCAAGACAATGACAGAGGATAGATATACGGAGTATGGATACTGATTTTTATTTGTGAGTACTCCAAAAGGGGGAGGGGGTATTTTTATCTCTACAGCCTTTTTGCTGGAGACCGCAGCCCCACTTTAACGCGCAACTCCGCAAAATTAAAAGGGTGGGATACCCAAACCGTATAAAAATAATATTTGAGAATATGCGTGAAACACTGATTTTATCGGTGTTTTTTATTATACGAGAAAAGAATATTTTCGCCAAAAAGTATGTGAAATTTATTGAAGGAAGGCTGTTTTATGACTGAAACGCAGAAAAAACAAATATTAAAAATGCGAAAAAACGGTGACGGTTATAAAACCATAGCTTCATTTGTCGGATTATCAAGAGATGTGGTGAGAACATTCTGCAAGTCAAGAAATATAGCAGGGTTTGGAAAAGCGGCGGCTATGAATATTAATGAGAAAACAGAAAACGGAAATATCTGTCTTAACTGCGGTTGTTCTATAGAGCGGAATAAAAGAGGCAGACCGAAAAAATTCTGCTCGGAAGAATGCAGGCGGGAATGGTGGAAACAGCATTCAGAGGAGCTAAACAAAAAAGATACTGCCAAGTATAAGTTCAAATGTGCTTACTGTGGTAAGGAGTTTATTTCTTATGGAAACAAAAACAGAAAATTCTGCTCACATAATTGCTATATACATCAAAGATTTTATGAAAGCGAGGTAAATCAGAAGTGAAAAAAGTTTCTGAATTAAGAAATATTTCGGTGGAACTGTTGAAGCCTGCGGAATATAATCCAAGAAAACAGCTCAAGGCAGGCGATAAGGAATACGAGAAAATAAAAAATTCTATTTTGGAGTTTGGTTTTGCCGACCCGTTGGTGGTAAATTCCGATATGACAATCATAGGCGGACATCAGCGCTTAAGTTGTGCAGTCGATTTAGGTTATACCGAAGTACCGTGTGCTGTTGTTGAACTTGATAAAACAAGAGAAAAGGCTTTGAATATCGCTCTTAATAAAATAACAGGCGCTTGGGACGATAGTATGTTAGCCGATTTGCTTGTCGATTTGCAGAATGAGAATTTTAACACAGATTTTACGGGTTTTGAAATTCCCGAGATTGAAGAGCTTTTCTCAAAGGTACATGACAAAGATGTATGTGAAGATAACTTTGATGTTGACGAAGAATTAAAACGGCCTTGTTTCAGTAATATGGGTGATTTGTGGTTATTGGGCAGACACAGAGTAATCTGCGGTGACTCAACTATCCCCGAAACTTATGATGTACTTATGAACGGTAAAAAGGCAAATCTTGTTGTGACAGACCCGCCTTATAATGTCAATGTTGAGGAAACGGCGGGAAAAATCAAAAATGACAATATGTCCGATGAAGATTTTTACAAATTCCTTTTAGCGGCTTTTACAAATATGGAACAGCATATGGAAAATGATGCGTCGATATATGTGTTTCACTCAGATACACAGGGCTACAATTTTAGAAAAGCGTTTCAAGACGCGGGATTTTATTTAAGCGGCTGCTGTATTTGGAAAAAGAACAGTCTTGTACTTGGCAGAAGCCCTTATCAATGGCAGCACGAGCCTTGTCTGTTTGGCTGGAAAAAAGGCGGTAAACATCAATGGTATTCTGATAGAAAGCAGACAACTGTCTGGGAATATGACAGACCGAAAAGCAGTAAAGAACATCCGACAATGAAGCCGGTGCCGTTAATTGCTTATCCAATAAAAAATTCAAGTATGAGTAATTGTATCGTGCTTGAACCATTCGGTGGGAGCGGTTCTACGCTGATTGCCTGCGAAGAAACAAATCGAATCTGCTATGCGATAGAACTTGATGAAAAATTTGTGGATGTAATTGTAAAACGTTATGTAGAACTAAAAGACGGAAAAAGTGATGATGTATTTGTAATGAGAAATGGTCAGAAACTTACTTTTGACGAGGTTTTACGGGATATAGAAAAATTGGTTTAACTTTGAGGAAGTTTTGATTGATGAACATAATTGCAGCAATTTTGGTGCAGATAGAAAGGAATATTTTATTCACTATTTTAGTGGAGGGAGCTTTGCCTTTTTAAACGCTGAAAGCGTGAAGAAATATTAAATAAAATTTCTTTTCCTCTTCTATTCTGTAATTGCTGTAAGAAGTCGTGTAAAATACACAATTTAAGACGTAAACGTACCTTTAAACTTTGGTACATTTATGCCCAAAAATAACTGGATTTAGGCGTGTTTCAGAGGTAATATGTGTTACAGAAAAGAGAAAACAATCCGAAAAGACGAAAGGAGAACACATTATGAAAACACTTAAATTTGGAATAGAGATTGAAATTACAGGAATTACAAGAGAAACGGCGGCAAAGGTTATAGCGGATTATTTCGGAACAGTAATCCGATACAAAGGCGGAACATACCGCATCTACACAGCCAAAGACAGCAAGGGAAGAACTTGGAAAGCAATGTACGACTCAAGCATAAGAGCGGAAAAGAAAAACGGCAGACCTGCAAACGACGACTACAAAACCGAAGTGGTAAGCCCGATTTTAGCCTACGACGACATTGAGGACTTGCAGGAAATCGTAAGGCAGCTCAGACACCAAGGGGCAATCGCAAACTCCTCAACAGGAATTCACATTCATGTCGGAGCAGAAAAATTCACACCGCAGACACTGAGAAACATAGTAAACATCATCGCAAGCAAAGAGGACATTCTTTACAAAGCTTTGAAAATCAATCAAAACCGCCTCCGCTACTGCCAAAAGGTAAATGAAGAATTGATAGGTGTAATAAACAAGAAAAAGCCCGCAACAATGAGCGAACTTGCGGATGTGTGGTACACAAGCCAAGGAGCGGATTACGGAAGAACAACCCATTACAATCAAAGCCGATACCACGGACTTAACCTTCACGCAACATTCACAAAAGGCACGGTTGAATTCAGACTTTTCAATTCGACAACTCATGCAGGCGAGATTAAAGCCTACATACAATTCTGCCTTGCGGTTTGCAATCAGGCTTTGATACAAAAAAAGGCGTCCGCGAGAAAAACAGCAACCGACAACGAAAAATACACATTCAGATGTTGGCTTTTAAGACTTGGGTTAATTGGAGAGGAATTTAAAACCTGCAGACTTCACCTTTTGAAAAACCTTGAGGGAAACTCAGCATGGAGAAACGCGAACTAAGGATACAGCCTTATGCTGAACCTACCGACCGCCGCGGCGGTCTTTAGGTGGTAGAAGGGTGTACCCTTATACAAATCGAAAGGAGAGTTTTTATGAAAACAAAATATTATATTGCCTATGGAAGCAATATGGACGAAAAACAAATGGCGTACCGCTGCCCCGATGCAGAACTTGTCGGAACAAGCGAAATCAGGGATTATGAGTTGATTTTCAAAGGCTCGCAAACAGGAGCCTACGCAACAATTGAAAAGAAAAAAGGCTCAAGGGTTCCCGTTTTGATTTGGAAAATAACCGAATCAGACGAAAAAAGCCTTGACCGCTATGAGGGATTTCCAAACTTTTACTATAAAAAAGATTTGGGAATAACTATAAACGGTGAACAACTCACCGCTATGGTTTACATTATGCACGAAAATCGAAAATTCGGTGTTCCGTCAAATGCCTATTTTAATATTTTAGACTCGGCTTATTGGAAATTCGGATTTGACTACGATATTCTTGAAACGGCTTATAACAAGTGTTGGAAGGCAGTCTACGGAAATGATAAATCGTGAAATTTTAAAAAAACTCAAAAAAGAATATCCTATCGGAGCAAGGGTTGAACTTGTAAAAATGGACGACCCGCAGGCTCCGTCAGTCGGAACAACAGGTAAAGTAAATTTTATCGATGACGCGGGTACAATCCATGTGAGTTGGGAAAATGGCTCAAACCTTGGCATCGTATACGGCGAGGATATTTGCAGGGTAACAAAATAAAGATTAGGGAGCTTCTTCGGAGGCTCTTTTCTTATGCCATAAAAAGGGAGGTGCTGAAATGGCGACAAGAGGACGAAAGCCGAAACCTACGGCTTTAAAAGTACTTAATGGAAATCCGGGAAACAGACCATTGAATAAAAACGAACCAAAGCCGTGTACAGCCGTTTCCGCCTGCCCTGACTGGTTAGAGGAAGAAGCGAAGGCAGAATGGGCGAGAATGGGGCAAATTCTCGAAGATATGGGCGTTCTGACGGAGATTGATATAACCGCTTTTGCCGGCTATTGCCAGTCATACGCAAGGTGGAAAGAGGCGGAAGAATTTTTGACACAGCACGGTTCTATTATAAGAACGCCAAACGGATATTTACAGCAGGTGCCGCAGGTATCAATAGCGCAGACAAATCTGAAAATAATGCTTAAATTCTGTGAACAGTTTGGATTAACGCCCTCCGCGAGAAGCCGTATTGTGGCGAATAACGCTGATTCGGAAACCGCGGACGAAATGGAAATATTATTAAGGGGAGGCTGACGGGCAATGAAATATAAACCTACAGAATTTATGCTTCCAACCTCTCACTACGATAAAAAACTGGCGGACAGAGCGGTTATTTTTATATCAAATTTAAAACACACCAAAGGCAAATGGGCGGGAAAAAAATTTGACCTTCTGCCTTGGCAGGAGCAGATTATAAGGGATTTATTCGGCGTGGTAAAAGCTGACGGCAAAAGACAATTTTTGTCCGCTTATGTTGAGATACCTAAGAAAAATGGCAAGTCTGAGCTGGCGGCGGCTATCGCGTTATACCTTTTGTATGCCGATAACGAGGCAAGCGCAGAAGTTTATGGCGCAGCGAGCGACCGACAGCAGGCGTCCATTGTTTTTGATGTGGCTAAGCAAATGGCAAATATGAGCCCCGCTATTATGAAACGCTCTAAAATAATGGCAGCGCAAAAAAGACTTGTGAACTACAGCAATTCGGGATTTTATCAAGTGTTATCCGCAGAGGTCGGAACGAAACACGGACTTAACGTTTCGGGTCTTGTGTTTGATGAGATACACAGTCAGCCCAACCGAAAATTATATGATGTCCTGACAAAAGGTTCAGGCGACGCAAGAGAACAGCCTCTTTTCTTTATTATAACAACAGCAGGTACAGATAAAAACAGCATTTGCTATGAGCTGCACACCAAAGCAAAGGACATAATGAGCGGCAGAAAAGCAGACCCGTCTTTTTATCCTGTGATTTATGGATTGGAGGAAACGGACGACTGGACCGATGAAAAAAACTGGTTTAAAGCAAATCCATCTCTTGGCTATACAATCGGTATTGACCGTGTGAGAGAAGCTTATAAAAACGCTCTTGATAATCCTGCGGAGGAAAATGTGTTTAAACAACTCCGTCTGAATATGTGGGTAAATTCAACCGTTTGTTGGATTCCCGACCATGTATACGACAGAGGAAACAAGCCTGTTGATTTTGAAAGTCTGAAAGGCAGGGAATGCTATGGTGGGCTTGACCTTTCAAGCACATCTGATATAACGGCATTCGTGCTTATCTTTCCGCCACGAACGGAAGATGAAGATTATATCGTATATCCTCATTTTTGGCTGCCTGAAGATACGCTTGAGTTAAGGTGTAAGCGTGACCACGTTTTATATGATGTATGGAAACGGCAGGGCTTTATAAACACTACCGAAGGGAATGTGATACATTACGGATTTATTGAAAAGTACATCGAAAAGCTGGGTGAAATATATAACATCAAAGAAATAGCCTTTGACCGATGGGGAGCTGTGCAGATGGTACAGAACCTCGAGGGTATGGGATTTACTGTTGTTCCGTTTGGACAGGGGTACAAAGATATGTCGCCGCCTACAAAGGAGTTTTACAAGCTTTTATTGGAAGGTAAAATCGTACACGGAGGCAATCCCGTTTTAAAATGGATGGCGGGCAATGTTGTTATACGAAGAGACCCCGCCGGAAACGAAAAGGTGGATAAGGATAAATCAACCGAAAAAATAGACGGTATCGCAGCAGCAATTATGGCACTTGACCGCTGTATCCGAAATGCAGGAAACAACGGGAGCGTTTATGACGAACGTGGGCTGTTGTTGCTGTAAAGCACACAATAGATACCATGTTAAAGCTCTTTACATTTGGTACATTTATGGTGAAAAAAGACTGGATAATAGTGTGCTTCAGAGGTAATATGTAATCACCGAAAGGGAAAACAAAAAAATTTTAGGAGGAAACAAAAATGTTAGCACACGGATATCGAATAAAGGTTGAATTTAATGACGGAACAGAAACTGCGGTTTATGAATATAAAAGTGAAAGAGTTGCGGATTCGGTTGTAAGGCATTATAAAAAACAGCCTTTTACAAAAAAAGTTTATAAAGAAGAATTTTAAAAGCTGAGGAGCTTCTTAGGAGGCTCTTTTCTTTTAGTCAGAATTAAGCCGTTTGTACGTTTGTTAATCAGGCGGGGTTTCACTTTTTAGGCTGTTTGTAAAGTACACAAAACCCTTAAAAACACAGCCCGTTTATTTGTTAGATTTATGCCGAAAAAAGACTGGATAATAGTGTGTTTCAGAGTTAATATGTAGTTACAGGGCAAGGGAAACCAAACCTGAGTAAATGAAAGGAGAAAGGCAATGCTTGACAGGCTTGAAAAGGGAATAAAAAAACTCGGCAAGGTTGTGAGAGCCACCGCCGAGTTAGCCTTAGAAATAGGAACACTAATAACAATCATCAAAATGATATTAGAAAGCCTTAACTAAGACGGAGGGCGAGGGGCTGAAAGCCCCGAACCCTTTCCCATCAAGTCTACCACAAAAATGCCGAAAAGTCAAATGAAAGAATTTAGGGAAAAATACGGCGGTCTGATTTCCGCCACAGGCTATCTGCTGTTTCAACTGCTCAAACTCACCGTTATTGTGGTTGGAATGACAATAATCATCAAAGGTTGGTTTTAAAAATAAAAGGGCAATCCTCGGTATTCCGTTTGGGTTGTCTTTTTTGTTATCTTAAATTATGAAAAGGAGATTTAAAGCTATGACAGAATACGATGATATAAAATGCCCAAGTCATTATTGTTTTTCGGAAATCGAACCACGAAAAGCAATACGCGACTGGGGGCTTAACTTCAATTTAGGTTCGGCGGTAAAATATATCGTTCGAGCCGGCAGAAAAGACGATGCCGTAAAAGACCTCGAAAAAGCAAAACAATTTATTGATTTTGAGATTGAGGCATTGCTGAACGAAGATAAGGGAGAGTGATTTGAATGGGAATTTTAAGCGGGCTTTTCAGGTCAAGAGATAAACCACAGAACAGAACAGCGGGAAGTGCCTACAGTTTTTATCTTGGAAACAGTACGGCAGGAAAACGTGTAAATGAACGTTCGGCTATGCAGCTTACAACGGTTTATGCCTGTGTTCGTATTTTAGCTGAGGCGGTGGCAGGTCTGCCGTTAAATCTTTACGAATACAAGGGAAACGGCAGCAAGGAAAAAGCCTTTGAACATCCTCTTTATTTTCTTCTGCACGATGAACCAAATCCTGAAATGACATCATTTGCTTTTCGTGAAACTCTTATGACACACCTTTTGCTGTGGGGTAATGCCTATGCTCAGATAGTGCGAAACGGACGAGGCGAGATTTTAGGCTTATATCCTCTTATGCCTGACAGAATGACGGTTGACAGGGACGAAAAAGGACAGCTTTATTATGAGTACAGAGTAAATTCCGATGACGCTCCTATCAACAAAAATTCAACCGTAAAGCTAAAGCCTTATGAGGTGTTTCATATTGCAGGACTTGGTTTTGACGGACTTGTTGGATATTCCCCTATCGCTATGGCTAAAAATGCCATAGGAATGGCTATTGCCTGTGAGGAATACGGCTCTAAGTTTTTTGCAAACGGAGCACAGCCAAGCGGTGTACTTGAACATCCGGGGGTTGTTAAAGACTTTGAAAGAGTGAGAGACGGCTGGCAGGCGGCATACGGAGGCAGTGCAAATGCTAATAAAACGGCAATTTTAGAGGAAGGTATGAAATACACACCTATTTCCATAGCACCTGAACAGGCACAGTTTTTGGAAACAAGGAAATTTCAGATTGATGAAATCGCACGAATATTCAGAGTACCGCCACATATGGTAGGAGATTTAGAAAAATCAAGCTTTTCAAATATCGAGCAGCAGTCACTTGAATTTGTAAAATATACACTTGACCCGTGGGTGTCAAGATGGGAGCAGGCAATAGCACGTTCGCTTTTGACATTTGATGAAAAAAAGAAATATTTTGTTAAATTTAATGTTGACGGGCTTTTGAGGGGCGATTACGAAAGCCGTATGAGAGGATATTCAATCGGTATTCAAAACGGTTTTATGTCGCCAAACGACGTCAGAGAATTGGAGAATATGAATCTTATATCCGATGAGGACGGAGGAAATGATTATATGTGCAACGGAAATATGGTGAAACTGAGAGACGCGGGAAATTGGAATAAGGAGGCAGATAATGAAAAATAAGAAATTCTGGAAATGGAAAAACGCTGACATTGCTGATGAAATGTCGGAAAAAAAAGAGACTGAAAGAACTTTATTTTTAGACGGCGTAATAGCTGAGGAAAGTTGGTTTGACGACGAAGTTACGCCACAGATATTTAAAGATGAGCTGATGAGCGGAACGGGCAATGTGACCGTCTGGATAAACAGCGTAGGCGGTGACTGCATAGCGGCAGCAAGGATTTACAATATGCTCGCCGAATATATGGGAAAAGTCACCGTTAAGATTGACGGAATAGCGGCAAGTGCCGCAAGCGTTATAGCTATGGCGGGAGATGAAATTTTGATGTCGCCTGTAAGTACAATGATGATTCATAATCCGCTCACTTTTGTATGCGGAGACCATAACGAGATGGAAAAAGCGGCTGATATGCTTAATGAGGTTAAGGAAAGTATAATTAACGCTTATGAACTCAAAACAGGTCTGTCACGAGCCAAATTATCGCATTTGATGGAATCGGAGACTTGGATGAACGCCAACAAAGCCGTTGAACTTGGTTTTGCGGACGGTATTATTGAGAGAGACAGGACAGATGATAATTCCAAAATGGATATATCAAATGTTCTTTTTTCTTGCAGAGAAGTAAGTAATATACTTTTTAATAAGCTGACAGCCAAATACGGAAAACCGAAACAAGAAGAATTTTCAAAAGAACATTCCGTAACTGATATTATGGAACGCTTGAACTACATCAAAAAACATATTTAAAGGGTGGTGTAAAAAAAATGGAATTGAGCAAAGAGGAAGAAATCTGTGTTGTGCAGCATTTAATTGCCCAACACAGACAATGCGCTTTTGGACGAAAAGCAGACAGGACAGAACCCTGTGAAAAATGTTCCATAGCTCATAAATGCTTTAATAACAATTCTGACATAACCAATACGTTATGGTATAAAACATTCTCAAAATTATGTAAAGCCGTAGGAATCAAAAATAACTTTATACTCGCCAAAAATTTTCTGGAGCCTTACGAAACGAAGGACAATTAGTGGAATCTTCAACGCCACATTCGCTTATGCAGCGGCAAGCATAGCCCATTTTTTGGGTGTGTCCCTATAGATATTATATCCGACACTCTTGCCTGTAGTAAAACTGAATAAAAAGTCTTTGAGTACAGACATTAAACAGGCTCTTTTTAATGCAAAAAAAATTTATATAACGGAGGTAAAATTATGACTATTGCAGAGATGATTGAAAAAAGAAAAAATGCAGTTGATTCGGCGGTAAAGTTTGCGGAATCACATAAAACAGATAAAGGTACGCTTACCGATGAGGATTACGAGGCATATCAGAAAATGGAAAAGGAAATCGAGGATATGAGCCGTGAAATTTCACGTATGCAGAGACAGGAAAGTATGGAAAAGGAACTCTCAAAGCCTGTTAATTCTCCTGTTGTCTCAAAGCCTGAAAAAACACAGGATAAAATTAAGACATTCAGAGAGACGGACGAATATAAGCAGGCTATGCTTAACGCTATCCGCTCTAATTTCAGAAATATAAGTAATGTATTGCAGGAAGGCGTAGACGCTGACGGCGGTTATCTTGTTCCTGAAGAATATGACAGCAGACTTATTGATACGCTTAGCGAGGAAAATATTATGCGTATTTTAGGCACGAAAATTACAACAAGCGGACTGCATAAAATTAATATCGCGGCCACAAAACCCGCAGCGTCTTGGGTTGAGGAAGGCAAACCTTTAACATTCGGTGACGCTACATTTGACCAGATATACCTTGACGCTTTTAAGCTTCATGTAGCTATAAAGGTAACAGAAGAATTATTATACGATAACGCTTTCGGTCTTGAAAATTATATTGTTACACAGTTTGGAAAAGCTTTGTCAAACGCTGAGGAGGACGCTTTCTTAAATGGCGACGGCAAAAACAAGCCTACAGGCATATTTGCGGCGAATGGCGGCGGTACTATAGCGGATACAGTGACTAAGATTACTGCCGACAGTATAATTAATCTTGTTTATGCTTTAAAGCGGCCGTATCGTAAAAACGCGAGGTTTATTATGAACGATAAAACTCTTGTATCGCTCAGAACCCTTAAGGATAACAACGGAGCGTATATCTGGCAGCCGAACTACCAAAGCGGTGAACCGGACAGGCTTTTGGGCTATGAGGTTTATACATCGGCTTACGCTCCTCTTGACGCTATAGCCTTTGGTGATTACAGTTATTATAATATCGGCGACAGAGGTACGCATTTATTTGCCGAGTTAAAAGAGCTGTACGCAGGTGAAGGTATGATAGCCTTTGTGGTTAAAGAGAGAGTTGACGGAAAACTTGTACTTCCCGAAGCTGTACAGATTTTGAAAATCGGGGGCGCGTCTGTGGCAAAGGCCTAATGCCGGAAAGGTCAAAAAGCGGCTTGGCACTTTTTGACCTTGGTTGAAGTAAAATCGGGAGGGGATAATAAATGAATAAAAAGTTTGACGAAAAAATTGAAAAATTTGATAAAAGGGTTATACACCTTATATGGACTATTTTTATAAGTATGATAACCGCTGCAGTTACAGTGTTTTTAGCCACAGGGTCAATAAAGTAGTCAATGTGGAAACGACGATAGGAACCGCAACGGATTTTATTAAAAAGTTTTTTACTTCCTGCCAAGCGGCTTCGTACGGGTGTAAGCCTTTGTGTGTTAAAGAAAAAGTTTATTTGTTATAGCCCTGCTTAAGATAGCCTAATTCTATGATGGAATCGATTATACTTTTTAATTCTTTTTCGGCTTTTGTACTCGTAAAACCTAATTCCTCATCCGAATAGCCTATTAGACGAACAGCAGGGTAATTTGAAACAATGGTCATATAGGAATCTATATCTTTTGCAAATGTTTGTAGCTGCTTTAAAACAAAACGGCAATAGGAATCCATAAATATCAAGTCCTTTCTTATTTTTTTATTATAGCATAATACAAAGTAAAAATAAATGTTGGAAGAAGGAGTGAGATTGCGATGATAGTCGATTTGCAGGAAATGAAAAATTATTTAAGAGTGGATTTTGATGATGACGATGAATTGATTACTGATATTATCGAAGCCGCTGAAAAGATATGTATGGACGTTGCGAGAACGGATGACGAGGAGTTTTTTGCCGCTGAAAACAATGCGAGAGTTGCTGTAATGTATACGGCGGCTTATTTGTATGAACACAGGGAAGAAGCAAATCATCACGATTTAACGCTTACACTCCGTTCTTTGCTGTTTTCTGTCAGGGAAGGTGTATTTTAATGGCAAATATAATATTAGAAAGATTAAGACACAGAGTTGATGTTTACGGGAAAACAGAAAGCAGGACGGAGTTTGTGGAACTTACATACAATTATAAAAAAATATTGACGGTATGGGCGGAGGTTCTGCCGAAATCCGGTAAAGAAAACAGCGTTCTGGGTGATTCGGTGCAGGTATCGGTCACTCACAAAATAACCGTCAGAAACGGAAGCATAAAAGAACCTCGGAATGATATGTACTTTGTTTTCAAAGGTCAGAAATATGAGGTTCTTTATTTTATGCCCCATTATAAGAGAAATGATTTAGTCGAATTTTATTGTAAATTAATTATTGAAACGGAGGAAGATTATAATGGCAGAAAATAAAAAAAATATTGAGGAAACTAATAAAAAGGTGTCACTTGAGCAGCTTATCAAAAAGAAACTTGAAAAAGATGGAAAAATAAATGCAACAAAAGAAATTTACGTCGAAAGTCTTAACGGAAATATAACAGTAGAGAATCCAAGTGACGCACAAAAAATAGAACATTTGGATAAAAGAAAAACCGGCAGCTACGTTGATATGATGGAAGCATATACAAAACTGATTTACGACAGCTGTCCTATGCTTCATTCTAAAGAGTTACAGGAAAGTATAGGTGTTATGTATCCTTATGACACGGTTAAAGCGATTTTTGATATAGACGAAATTGCTGATATAGGCGTCAAAATAATAAACTTTTTTGATGATGAGGACGAAAATGACGCTGATGAAAATTTAAAAAACTGATTCAGCGTGACAGTGAGCTGAATATGCTTGCTTTTTTTGCTGTCAGGGGTGTTAATATTGACTATATTCTGAAATCAGGACCTCTGACGCAAAGATTTTATTATCACGCTATGGAAACGTATTATAAAGAACGAAATGAACTGATTGAGCTTTTAATAAAACTGTTAGGAGGTAGATTTTCAGGTGGGTAAAACAATAAACACTATTTTAAACCTCCAGGATAAATTCAGCGGAAAGTTAGACGAGGCAGGAAAAAAGGCTCTTGTTTTTAAGACAAGGCTTCAATCCTGTGAGGGTGCCGCGAAAAAGGTCGACAGTTTTTTAAGCGGTATGGCTAAAACGGCAGCAGCCGCAAGCGCGGCGGGAGTTGCCGCTATGGGAGCTTTTGCGGCTTCCTGCGTAAAAACTTATGGCGAGTTTCAGCAGAGTATGAGCAATGTTGCAGGTATTCTCGGCGAGGACGTTGGTTCAGAGGCTTATAAAAAGTTAGAGTCGGCGGCAAGAGAAGCGGGAAAAAGTACGACAAAAACAGCAGCCGAATCAGCTGACGCTCTTTCATATATGGCTCTCGCCGGCTGGAGTGTTGAGGACAGTATCGCGGGACTCAACCCGATACTTCGTGCGAGTGAGGCTACAGGAGCAGACCTTGCCACAACATCGGACTTGGTAACGGACAGTATGTCGGCACTCGGTTTGCAGACAAATGAATTACAACATTATCTTGACGTTTGTGCAAGAGCGCAGAATAAAAGCAATACCACTCTTACACAAATGCAGGAGGCTTATATCGGCGTTGGCGGTACTTTTAAGACCTTTGGCACGGGCCTGCAAGAATCGGGAGCCTTACTTGGTATCCTTGCTAATCGCGGTATTAAGGGTTCGGAAGCAGGAAACAGTCTTCAAAGCACTCTTGTAAACCTCACAAAACAAAGCGGAGAATCGGCAAAGGCTATGAAAGCTATAGGTGTTTCCGCTTATGATTCACAAGGAAAGTTTAAAGGCATTACGACTGTGTTAAAAGAAGTACAGGCTGCAACCGCCGATATGACGGAGGAACAGCGAAACAACTACCTTACAATGATTGCTGGCAAAACACAGCTTACAACCTTAAACGCTTTGATGAGTGGTCTTTCAAACACACTTGAGGACGGAACAAACGAGTTTCAGGCGCTGTATGACACGCTTGGAGACTGCGACGGCGCTCTTGATATGATGGCTGACACAATGACAGACAACTATGCCGGAGCGATGGCAAGAGCGGGGTCCGCCGTGGACGATTTGAAAATTACAATCGGGTCGAAATTAGAGCCTTATATCACTAAGTTCTTAAACTGGTTTTCTGAAAAATTGCCTGATGCGGCTGAAAAGGTTTCACTGTGGTTTGACCGTAATTTGCCGAAGGCTATAAATTTCTGCAAGGCGGCTTTTGAGAAAATAAAGCCCGTTATAAGTTTTGTCGTTGACCATTTTTCACAGCTTCTTTCTGTAGCGGCGGGGGTTGTTGTTGGGCTTAAGGCTTTCAGCGTTATAACAAAGGTTGTTTCTCTTATGAATAAGCTAAAGACCGCTGAAACTGCTCTTAAAGCCGTACAGCTCGCTCTCAACACAAGTATGCTCGCCTGTCCGTGGACTGGGTTAGCAGTTATTATAGGCGGGGTTGTGGGCGGACTTCTTTTATATAAAGACGCTGTAGAGGAAGCGAAGGCGGCGGACCTTGCGGAGCATTTCGGAAATATTACTCTGTCAGCGGAGGAAATGGACAGGGTTGTCAAGCAAATTGTCAACGGTAAAAATTTTGAAAAATTAGAAAAACAAATGGAAAAATTCAGCGTCTTGGAGAGTTTGAATGAAAAGATAAACGAAGACCTCAAGATTGCTGAAAAAACCGACTGGAAGCTGTCTGTCGGTATGAAACTGACTATAGAGGAGCAAACTGACTATCAGGAGTCCGTAGACGCCTACATTGAGGATATTAAAGGATATTTTGAGGGAGCATTTCAAGCGGACTGGGGCTTGTTTGAGGGTAATTCAAAGGTTCAGGAAGCGTTAAAGAATTATTATCTTGGAAAATCAGACGAATTAAATGAAATAGGCGCGAAGATTAAAGAGGCTATAAATAAGGGTCTGGCGGATAATGTTCTGACCGTTGACGAAGAAAAAGAAATAATGAATCTGATGAGTCAGATGAAGAAAATAAAAGAAGGCCTTGCGCAGTCCGAATATGAAACAAAAATGGGTTCATTACAGCTTGAGGCAAAGGAAAAAGCGGCGCTAAACGGCGGGGAGCTTACGGCGGAAACATACAATGACATTATGCAGAAGGCGCAGGAGGCGAGCGAAACATATAACGCTTCGGCGAGAGAGCGTTATGTGTCGGAACAATACGCCCTTAAAAGAACATATGAAGCGGGAAATCTGAAAACTTCGGAATATACGGAAGCGCTTGCTGCGGCGGACGCTGAATATCAAGCGGCCATGGCAGAGACTAATGCTGGTATAGTAAATTTTATGGCTAATACTGTAAGTGCCACGTATGGCGAAGGAATGAAAGCCTATAAGGAAAAAAATTTAGAAGAAATGGCTAAAAAAACACAGGATGTTTTAAATGCTTCAGAAACCCTCGGTTTAACTAATGACGAGAGAATTGAACTGGTAGATTATTACAAGACAAAAACCAAAGAAATGTATAATAATAAATTTGGTTTGAGTGACAGTTCAGTGTCAAATATTAAAGATATGCTGGAAAGTGTAGAAGCAAAAAAGAATATGCTTGAAGATTATCATAAAGACATTATAAGTATTAGAAACGGGTATGCTGTAAAGGGAGAAGAAATTCCGGAAGAAATAGAAAAAAGCTATGAGGAAACAAAAAATGCTCTGGATATGTTTCAGCATATTCAACGCAATATAAACGGGTCTACTACTCGCAATATTCTTGATAATACTTCCGCTATGATTGATGAGGTCGGCGGTATGCTTGAACATACTGATAGCAATATACAGAACTTTCAGCATATGAAATTTAATAAAACAGATAATACAAAGACTAATTCGTATAATAATATCTTTAAAAATCTAAAGTCAGGCTTTGGCTTAAATTATGAGCCGATAGAACTTGATATTGAGATTGACCCTACAATAGTTCCGGAAAAACAAAAGCTTATGGAGGCTTCCGGACGAAGTGAAGAGTATATCAGAGAATGGCTTATTGGAAATAATATTGAAATGGAACAGCCTATAGAAATTAAGCCGGAGATTTCAGTTAAATCAGAAAATATGTTTGGACCATGTTCAGCATTAGTTCATGCACTGACTGCTGTAATCGGAGTAAAATCTAAAACAAATCTTGATAAGCTGACATTAACGGAGTCGGTTGATGAAAATCATAGGGATATAAAAAAAGCTCTCGAAAACGATCCTATTCAAGCTAAAATTCAGGCAAATATTACTGTTAAAGCTGGAGATATTGATACAAGTAATTTGAAAAAAGGAGTTTCGAATTCAGTATCTGATCAGTTGTCAGGTTTTGGAGGC